>DATLVL010000100.1:0-31781 GCA_035577525.1 Gemmatimonadales bacterium
CCGCGGACCTACAGCGCGCGAGCGAGCCGGTAGTCCCTGCCCCGAATCGCGACGAGCAGGCTTGGCACCGCGAGCAGCGTGATCGGGGTCGACAGCGTGAGCCCGCCGATCACCGCCAGCGCCAGCGGCCGCTGCAGCTCACTCCCTGCCCCAAGCCCGAGCGCCAGGGGGAGCAACCCGAACAGCGTGCACAGCGTCGTCATCAGGATGGGGCGCAGCCGCACGCGCGCCGCCTCGCGGATCGCCGCTTCGAGCGGCAGCCCGCCGTTGCGCATGCGCAGCCGGGTGAAATCGAGGAGGATGATACCGTTCTTGACGATCAGCCCGACGAGCAGAATCAGTCCCATGAAGGACGACACGTTGAGCGCCGTCCCGGTGACGAGCAGCAGCGCCAGCGCACCCACGAACGATACCGGCGCCACGAGCAGCACCACCGCCGGCTCGACGAACGACTCGAACTGCACGACCATCACGGCGCAGACGCTCACCACCGCGAGCCCGAGCACGAGCAGCAGCGCCGCGAACGCCGCCTGCTGGCTCGCGTACTGCCCCCCGAGCACGACGCGCACCCCGGCCGGCGGGCGGTGGGCCGTGAGCACGCGCCGCACGTCCCCCATCACGCCGCCGAGCGAGCGGCCGCTGACGTCGGCGGTGAGGGTGATCATCTGCTGCTGGTCCTCGCGGTCGAGCCCGAGCCGGGACTCCGTGCGTTCGAATGTGGCGAGACTGCCGAGCGGCGTGACCTGCTTCGCGTCTCCGCCGGACCGCACCGGCAGCGCCGCGAGCCGCAGCGGATCGAAGCGCACCGAGTCGGGCGCGCGCACGCGCACCGCGATGGAGCGGTCCCCCACCCGGATTTCCCCGGCGGGGACGCCGAGCAATGCCGCGCTCACGGCATCGCCGACATCGGTCGGGGTCAGGCCGAGCCGGTCCGCCTCCGCCTGATTCACGTGCATCAACAGCTCTGCCGCCGGCTCGCTGACGCCGTCGTACAGGTCCTCGATGCCGTCGATCTTCTCGAGATCCGGCCCGATCGTCTTCGCATAGGCTTCGACGGTATCGAGCTGCTCGCCGAACAACTTGATTTCGACCGGCCGCGCGGCACCCGCCAGATCGTTGATCACGTCCGAGAGGATCTGCACGAACTCGATGTGCAGCCGGGGCGCCGCCGACTGGATGCGGTCGCGCACATCGTCCATCACTTCGAAGATGTCACGGCCGCGAGCGCGTCGCGGCACCAGCCGCACCAGGATGTCGCCGCTGTTCTGGGCCGTGGCGAAGAGCCCCAGCTCCGCGCCGGTGCGCCGCTCCGTGCCCCACACCTCTGGAGTCTGGGCCAGCACGTGCTCGGCGATCTGCAGCTGGCGGTTCGTCTCATCGAGCGCCGTGCCGCCCGGGGTGAAGTAATCGAGCACGAACGCCCCCTCGTCCATCTCCGGCAGGAATCCCGTCCCCATGAGCTGCCAGCTGGCGATTCCCAGGACGACCAGCACGACCGCAACGACGGCGACGCGTCGGGGACGATGCAACACATCCGCCAGCATCCGCTCATAGCGGGGCGTGAGCCCGTCGACAAACCGCTCCACCCGTCCGAGCAGTCCCGTTCCCGACGCCGCGGCGACTTCGTGCACCGTCACGTAGCGCTCGGCGAGCAACGGGATGATGGTCAGGGCCAGCACCAGCGACACGAGCACCGCCACGGTGAGCGTCATCGCCAATGCGGCGAAGAACTGGCCCACAACCCCCTCGAGCAGGCCCAGCGGCAGAAACACGACGACCGTGGTGATCGTCGATGTGGTGACCGGCCAGATCAGCTCCTGCACCGCCTCGTGCACCGCCGCTGTTCCCGGCTGCCCCGGAGCCAGCGCGACGTGGCGCGCGATGTTCTCGGTCACGACTACGGCGTCGTCGATCACCAGTCCGATCGCGATCGCCATCGCGCCCAGCGTCATGAGGTTGAACGAGGCGCCGAGCATCCCCATCACGAACACGGTGATGATGAGGGTGAGGGGGATCGACGTGGCGCTGATGAGCGTGATACGCAGATGGCGCAGGAAGAAGAGCAGCACGAGCACGGCGAGGATCGCTCCGACGAGCATCGCGTCACGCACCGCACGAACGGCGTCGCGCACCAGAACGGCCTGGTCGTACACGGCTTTCATGTGTACTCCAGGCGGCAACGTCGTAGCGAGGGAGGCGGCGATCCGCCCCACGCTGTCGGCGATGGCGACTGTGTTGCCGCCCAGTTGGCGGGCAACATTGATGAACACTGCCGGGCGGCCGTCCCCGACGATCAACCGGGTGCGATCCTCAGTGCCCGGCTGCACCGATGCCACATCGCGTACGCGCAGCCCTTTTCCGACGACGACAGCGCCGATGTCCTCAGCGCTCTTCGCTTCCTGATCGGTGACGATCAGGTAGGAGCGGTAATCCTGCGCGAGTCGCCCTACGGCCTGCACCGTGGTGGCGTGCGCGATGGCGTCGGCGAGCTCGCCGTATGTAAGCCCCTGCGCCGCGAGCCGGGCGGGATCGACGATCACTTCGATCTCGCGCACCTCGGATCCCTGCACCTGGACGCGGCCGACGCCGGGCACGCGCGAGAACAACGGGCGGATGTCGTAGCGGGCGAGATCGTAGAGCGTGGCGGGATCGCCGCCCTCGAGACTGTAGGAGACGATCGGGAACAGCACCGGCGCCAGGCGCTCGACCTCGAGGTCGACCCCCGACGGCAGCTGGCTCTGGACCTGCGCCACCCGCGCGCGCAGCAGCTGCAGCGCTTCGACCATGTTGGTGCGGGGCGCGAAGGTGACGTTGATCTCGGCGGCGCCGCGGATGGCGTGCGAGTGCACCCGCGTCACGCCGGGGACGAGGCTGACCGCCTCTTCGACCGGCCGCACGATGCTGAACACGACCTGCCGAGCGCCGAGCGTCGAGCCCTCGGCAATCACCGTGATGCGGGCGAAGTTGAGCTCGGGGTAGATCGCCGAGGGAAGGCGTAGCGCCACCCAGATACCGGCGGCGCTGAGCAGCGAGACGACGAGATAGACGAAGCGGCGCTGGCGCGAGAGGAAGTCGAAGAGCCTCAGCGCGGCGTCCCCTTCCGTATTTTCGCGCCGTCGGCGACGCCATAGGCGCCGTGCGACACGATCGTTTCCCCTGCCGCGAGCCCCGACACCACCTCGACCACTGCCTCGGTCCGGCCGCCGATCGTCACCGGCCGCTGGTGCGCGGTGCCGTTCGAGTCAACGACGAACAGGATGTAGCCCTCCCCCTGGGGGACCAGGGCGTCGACGGGGACCACGACGGCGTTGGGATGCAGCGCCGTCACGATCCGGCCGAAGATCGACTCGCCGATGCGCAACGCTCGCGCGGTGTGGACCATCCGGGCGCGCACGGGAATGGCGCGCGTGGCGGAATCGACCGCCGCGCCGACCGCCGTCACAACCCCCGACCCCAGCGCTTCAGCGCCGGCGCCGCTCGCCGACACGGTCACGGTGTCCCCTTCCTTCAGGCCGGCGGCCTCGGCGGGCGACACGTTGAACACGGCATCGAGTGCCGTCGGGTCGGCGACCTCGACCAGCGGGATGCTCGGGTCGACGGGTGAGCCGAGCACGGCGGACAGTTTAGTCACGACCCCGCCGAGCGGCGCGCGCAACGTCGCCAGCTGCTGGGCGCGCCGCGCCGTGACCGCCGCGACCTGGGCCACGGCGAGATCGGCGGCCGCCTGCTCCGAGTCCTTCTGCGCCAGGATTCCCGCCTCTACCAGCCGCACCGCCCGGTCGTAGCCGCGTTGCGCATTGGTGAGCGAGGCCTCGGCGCTGCGCGCCGCCGCATCGAAGGGCGCTCGCTCGAATTCGACGAGCAAGTCGCCGGCGCGCACGCGCTGTCCGGTCGCCACGAAGATGCGGGAGACCCGTGTCGGCCCCGGCGCGGCGAGTGCGGCGAACCGGCCGGGCCGCGGCGCCACGACGCCGATCGCCTGCACGAGCTGGGGGAAGGCCTGGGTCCGCGCCACCGCTGTCTCGGCGTCGACGACCGCCGGCGGGGAGGCATCGCCGCCCTCGGCGTGGCGCGAGCACGCAGCGGCCACGAATGCGAGCAGCAGAAGCCGAGGCGGGCGCGTCATGGAGCGCCCGCCGCGGTGAGCAGCCGCAACAGATCGTCGGCGTCGTGCGCAGCCGCGACGTCGTCGACGAAGCGACCCAGCGCTTCGCGTGCCAGGCGCTGCGCCTCGAGGACATTGGCAAGCGGCACGGCCCCTTCGCGATACGCCTGCAGCGACATCGCCGCCACCTGATCGGCGCCCGCCAGCAGTGCGCGGTCACGCGTTACGCGCGCGGTAGCAACCGTGTAGGTCCGTCGCGCCCGCTCCAGCTCCGCGGTCTGCTCGCGGCGCGCCAGGTCGAGCTCCGCCTGCGCCCGCGCGCGCGCGGCCCGCGCCTGCGCGACCTCGCCACCGTTGCGGTGGAACAGGGGAATCGGCAGCGCCAACCCGAACGTGGGCAAGGAGCCCGTCTGTCCCGGATCGCCGAACTCGACGCCCACCTGGAAGCTCGGCGCGGGAAAGACGTTGCGGTGTGCGAGCGAAAGGTTGCGCTCTTCCGAGCGCAGCTGCGCAGCCGCCGCGGCTACGAGCAGCGGCTCGCCCAAGGCAGCGGCCGGCGGCGCGGTGTCGGGCGGCGGTACCAGTGTGTCGGCGAGCACGATCGTCTGTGAATCGGCGGCGAGACCCATAGCCAATTGTACGGCCAGTACGGTCGCGACGCTGGCGAGCGAGTCATCGGCGGCGGCGTTGGCCATCTGCCCCGCGTTGATTTCGGCGAGTCGCACGTCGAGCTCGCTCACGTCCCCCACCGATCGCCGCAGCCGCGCCATGGCGAGGAGGCTGTCGGCGGCCTGGGCGGTGCGCCGCGACAACCCGGCGTGCGCCAGCGCCGCGAGCGCGTGCGTGTAGGCCGTGTCGACGTCGTAGCGAATCGCGGCCCATTCAAAATCGAAACGGAACCGCGCGGCGTCTCGTCCGGCCGCCGCGGCACCCACGCGAGCCGAGCGGAGCCAGGGAAGATCGAGCGGGACGTCGGCGATCAAGTGATAGTGCGGGGTGTCCTTCGTGTAGGTCGCCGAGAGCGACGGGTTCGGATAAAGGCGTGCGCCATGGAGCAATCCCGCAGCGGCTTGGGTGTCGGCGCGGGCGAACGCGCCGCGGGCGCCGCGCGCCAAGGCGGCGGCAACGGCGTCAGCCCGGGAGACGGGCTGCTGGCCGGCGAGGGATCCGCCCAGGAGCAGGAATCCCGCCAGCATGCAATGCAAGCGCATAGGGGGCAGCAACTTATCCGGTTCGCGCTGTCACACAGCTTACACCGCTGCTGGAAATGATACGGTCACGGTCGTTCCAGTGCCGACAGTGGATTCGACGTCGAGTCCCGCGCCGTGCTGGTCGGCGATCCAGCGCGCAATGGCGAGGCCGAGCCCGGCACCGTCCGAGTCGCGGCGCGCGCCGTCGGAGCGGAAGAAGCGCTCGAACACGCGCGGCAAATCACGGGCGTCGATGCCGACGCCGGTGTCGGCGATGGCGACTGTGCGGCGGCCGTCGGTGACGTGGACATCGAGCCGCACCTTGCCGCCCGGCGGCGTGAATTTGATCGCATTGTCGAGCAGGATGAGGAGCAAGCGGCGCACCAGGACGGGATCGCCCGTGATCGCGGCTTCCTCGAAGGTGCCGATGCCGACCGTCACCTCGTGCTGCGCGGCGAGGGAGCGAATCGAGTCCACGGCGTCGGAAGCGAGGTCGTCGAGGTACACGGTCTTGCGCACGGCGGGAAGCTCACCGGCGTCGGCACGGGCCAGCGTCAGCAGATCCGAGACAATGGCGCCGACGCGCTCGACCTCGCGCACCACTGCGTGCAGCGTATCGGCATCGCGGCGCGAATCGCGCTCTTCGGCGAGGGCGACTTCCGCGCGCGTGCGGAGCAGCGTGACCGGGGTGCGCAGCTCATGGGCGGCGTCAGCCATGAAGCGGCGCATCTGATTCATCGACCGCTCGATCGGCGCGGTCGACTGCCGCACCAGCACGTAGCCGCCGCCGGCGACGAGCAGCAACGCCACGAGCGCCGCGGCCGCGAACACCTCGATCAGCGAGGCATAGCGGCTTTCCAGCTCGACCCGGTCGGCGGCCACGGCGGCGATATAGACGCGGCCCCTCGCGCCCGTGAAGCGCTGCGCGTGCAGCCGGATTTCACGGTCCCCCGGCTCGCTCATGTCGAGGTCGGACAGCCCGTTGATCGCGGCGTCGCGCGCCGCCGCCTGCACCCACCCCGGCGCCTGCACGGGGATGATCGGCGTGCCGGTGGAATCGAGCAGGAAGAGCATGCGGTCGGGAATGTGCAGTTCGGAGACGGCGTCGGCGACCGGCCCCCGGGCACTCGCCCGTTCGACGTCGCGGATCCGGGCGGCGCGTTGCAGCGCCACCGTCGCGGCGCGCAGCGACGCGTCGAGCTGGCGCGACAATTGGCGGCGCACGGCGAAGAAGACGCCGCCGCCGAGCAGCACGAGGATGAGAGTGAAGACGCCGCCGTACCACAGCGTGAGCTGGAACCGCAGCCGCGCGAGCGGATCGGCTCGTTGGCTCACTCGCCGAACCGATAGCCGGCGCCGCGCAGGGTGGTGATCAACTTGGGCTCGTAGTCGTCGTCGATCTTGCGTCGCAGCCGGCGGACCAGGACTTCGAGCAAATTAGCGAAGGGATCGTGATTGTCGTCCCACACGTGCGCCGTAATGGTGGCCCGGTCGAGCACGCGGCCGGGGTGGCGCGCGAACAACTCGAGCAGCGTGAATTCCTTGGCGGTGAGATCGATCGTTTTGCCGCCGCGGTGCACGGTGCGCGCCGCCAAATCCACTTCGAGATCGGCCACGCGGTGCACCGCCGGGGTGAGAGCAGGATGGCGGCGCGACAGCGCCTGCACGCGCGCAACCAGCTCGCGAAACGCGAACGGCTTGCTGAGGTAGTCGTCGGCGCCGGCCTCGAGCCCGCGGACGCGATCGTCGACGGCATCGAGGGCGGTGAGCATCAGCACGGGAACCATGCTGCCACGTTCCCGGAGTTTGCGGCAGAGATCGAAGCCCGACCCGCCGGGCAGCATGACGTCGAGGATCACGACGTCGAAGGCGGTCTGCCCGGCCCGCTCGAGTCCATCGGTGAATGTCGGTGCAACGGTGACCTCGATCTGCATCTTGGCAAGGCCATCGCGCACCAGCCCGGCCAGCTCGGCATCGTCTTCGACGATGAGAACCCGCATGTCCCTCTCTACCTAAATGAAGTCCGCCGACGGCGGCGAATGCCCCCAAGGGGAATCGAACCCCTGTTCCCACCTTGAAAGAGTGGTGTCCTAACCGTTAGACGATGGGGGCTTACAAAGACCTGACTGCGCATGGTCGAGCCGTATGGACAAAACGTAATGAGAACCCGTAACACGATAGCGGTAACGGGATTCGAACCCGTGTTTGAGCCTTGAGAGGGCTCCGTCCTAGTCCCCTAGACGATACCGCCAGGCCGCGCGTGCTCCGCGAGGCGAAAATATCGCTGGCTCCCGCATGGCTTGGCAACAGATGCCGCGTCCCCGCAGCGCTGCACGAGGCGCGGGGCTTGCAACCCCGGCACGATGATGCGATCGCACGCCACCGCGCTCGCCGGCCTGCTCGCGCTCGTCGCGTCGGCACTGAGCTGCCATGCCGGCGACTTGTTGAATGGTACCACGACCGGGAATCCACCGGTCGTAGCCCGCCAGCTGAAGTTCACCACGCAGCCCGGCTCCGTCGCCTCTGGCGCGCCCGTGTCCACGGTGCGCGTCAGCGCGCTCGACTCGAGCGGCGCGCTGGCGCCGAGGTACAGTGGCGCGATCACGGTCTCGCTCGCCGCCAATCCCGGCTCGGGAACGCTCACCGGCACGCTGAGTGAGACCGCAGTGAACGGCGTCGCGACGTTCGCCGATCTCCACATCGACAAGCCCGGAACCGGCTACACGCTGCGGGCGGTCGCGTCGGGTCTCAACGATGCGACGAGCCAGGCATTCGACGTCACCTTGACTCAGCCCCCACCACCACCGCCCGCGACACAGCTCCGGTTTACGGTGCAGCCACCACAATCGACGCCGGCAGGCCAGATGATGGCCGCGCTGAGCGTGTCGGCGCTCGACGCGACGGGGGCGGTCGTCACGACGTTCAGCGGCGGGATCACGGTCTTGATCGGAACCAATCCCTCGGGTGGCACACTCTCGGGAACGCAGACGGTGAGCGCGACGAACGGGGTGGCGACGTTTTCGACGTTGTCGATCAACAAGGCAGGGTCCGGATATACGCTGCAGGCGACGAGCCCAAGCCTCACGAGCACCACGAGCAGCACGTTCGACATCACCGCCACGCCACCGCCCCCGCCGCCGCCCGCGACCCAGCTGCGCTTCACGGTGCAACCCGCGTCGACGCAGGCCGGCCAGACCATCGCGCCGCCGGTACAAGTATCGGCGCTCGACGCGTCAGGTACGCTGGTGACGTCGTTCACCGGCGCGATCACCGTGGCGATCGGGACCAATCCGGCCAATGGGACGCTATCAGGGACGCTCACGGTGAACGCGACGAACGGCGTCGCGACGTTCTCCAACCTGTCGATCAACAACGCCGGCACCGGCTACACCCTGCAAGCGACCAGCTCGGGCCTCACCAGTGCCACAAGTAGCGCGTTCAACGTCACGGCTCCCCCGCCGCCACCCGCGACGCAACTGCGCTTCACCGTGCAGCCCACCAACACCCTGCCGCTGACCACGATCACGCCGGCGGTGGAGGTGGCGGCGCTCGATGCTCAGGGAAATCCCGTGAGCGGATTCGCGGGGACGATCACAATCGCGATCGGACACGACGCGAGCCTGCTCGGCAACGCCGTGCTGTCGGGGACGCTCAGCGTGACCGCAGTGAACGGAGTGGCGCGCTTCAGCGACCTGAGTATCGACGAGGTCGGGCTCGGCTACACGCTGCGCGCGACGGTGACGGGGCTCACGAGCGCGGTGAGCGCGCCGTTTGATGTCGCCACTCCCTGAGAAAAGACGGGGACATGTACCACTAGACGGTGGTCCTGCGTTTACGAGTGATCATCTGCACTCTGCCAAATGACGGACGGATCGTCGCCGGCAAATGCATTGACGTGCACCATCCACCCGAAGAGATGGGGAACGAAGCGCCCGCCGACGGCGCTGCACGCTTCCGCGGTCGCGATCGGGCTCTTGGGGCCGAACACCGGGTGAGCGTCTCTCGTCTCGCGCCAGCGCTCCAGTGCGCCGCGCGGCGGCAGGCACCAGTTTACGTGACGGTGCCAGTGCGCGATGCTCAGCGGCACGCGCCGGTCGAGCTCGTCGAGCGGTGTGTCGGGGGCGTCGTCGTACATCGCGCCGACGAGCACATAGGCGCCCGAGGGACCACGGGCGTACAGGAGCGAGGTGGGCCGCGCGGGATCGAAGCGCAGCCGCTCGGCCCTTGCGTTGAAGAGGTTGGTGAAGTGGTACACCGGCTGAGGCACGCCGGGAAACAGCTGCCGGTAGCCGTTGGCGGTCGCGGAGTCGACGATCTTGAAGCGCGCGAGGTCGCGCCGCATCTCGGCGACGAGGGCGGCGGCGCGCGCCGAGTCGCCGGCCGCCAGCGGGCGGTGCGGCGTCATCACCATGTGCGGATCGGCCATCATCGGCCCGCTCATCGCTTCATCAGCGGCGAGCGCCGCGTGGCGATCGGCGGAATCCGCACCGCTCATCCCCGCCATCCCGGGCACCGAGTCATGGGACTGGGCGCGGCAGGCGGGGGCGATCAGGACGAGCAGCGCGACGGCGAGCCAACCTGGTTTCACGGAAATCCTCCATTCATCCATTCGGCGCAAGGTGCGACACCCTGAAGGGTGTGCCCCAAACACCACTGCGCCATGGCGCAGCGCCTGTGAGGCTCACCATTCAGCGTGTCGCCACCGTCTGACGTCAGTCATCCGATGTCGTCACGGCCGCACGATCTCCAGCTCCCTGGCCGTCGTCACGTCGTGCCCGCGCGCCCGCACCGTCACCGCCACGCGATAGCGGCCCGGGTCGAGGCTCGCGACGTCGAGGGCGACGGCTCGACCAACCACGCCGCGCTCGGGCTGCGCCGCCTCGCGCCAGGCGAGACTCGTCTGCCGCCGCTTGCCCAGCCCGATCCATCCACCGATGTGGTGCAACAGCCCGGCCTTGAGCGGCGTCACCCCGACCGACGTCTCGATCGGCTCGCTCTGCGCGAGCCCGTAGACTTCCCAGTAGAGTCCTATGCGCGCGCCGGACGCCACGCGTCCCGGTCCGTGCACGAACGGCAGCACCAAGTCGAGCCGCTGCGGCAGCGAGTCCACGGCGCCCACCGGATCGAAGACCAGGGCGTCCGAGAGCTGCACCGTTCCCGAGTCCCGCGGCAGGAGGGCGACGCGTGCTCGTCCGGCGCGGTGCAGCGGTTCGCGCGTGACTTCGAATCCGGCAAAGGAAGCCGGCCACGGCGCTGCGGCGACGACCACGCCGCGCGGCGGGGAGCGCTCGTCGCGCGCCAGGACAGGAGCGGTGCGCTCGTCGGCGGCGAGCACGGCGACGAGCTGCGGGGGCGCGCCTTGCCACAGGGTGTCGCGCGTCAAATCGAAAGCGACCACGAGCACCGTGGAGTCGGGGCGGCGGAAGATGGCGAAATCGGGTGCGAGCGCCTCGAACGTCGTTGCGTAGAGCGGAGCATACCGTTCGTGCGGTCGCGGCGGCTGCAGCGTCCAGGCAGCCACGCGCGGATCGTGCGTCGGCTCCAGGTCGGGGAAAAAATGGAAGGCCGGTACGCGTTCGTGACCGGTCACATCGCGGGTATCGTTCAGCTCGTCGGTCAGCGCCTGACTCCAGGCTACCGGCCACCCGTACCGTAGGGTCAATTCCCGCAGGTCGTCTGCCAGCGGGGACGCCCAGGCCGAGCCGGCGTGCTCGAGCATGCGCACCATCGTGAGCCGGGCGAAATGCTCCACCCGACGGTCGTTGCCCGGCCGCGAGAGCAGCGGCTGCGCGAGCCACCAGAGGCGCGCCGAAACGGCAGCGCGCGCGGCGCAATCGAGTCGTGTGAACCGCTTGCGCAGCGCGCCGTCGAGCAGCGGGGTGAGATCGGTCCAGCGGCAGCGCAGCCCCTCGGGCATGTCCGCCACCGCCGCGGCATAGACGGTATCGGCACCAGCGTCATCTCCCGCCTCGTGCCGCGCGAAACCCTCGAGCGCCTCGCACCACCAGGGCTCGGCGCGGCAGGCGCGCGCCGCCGCGTAGGCTTCGGGATAGCGCTCGCTCTCGACCAGGTAGCGAACGCGCTGTCCAGCGATCCACCAGTCACCAGGGAGCTCGGCCGCCGCGGAATCGAGCAGGTCGAGCAGCTGTTTCCGCGCGATCTTGATCTCGTCGGGCTCACGTGGCAGGGGCACCCGGTCATCGCCGTACCAATAGCAGAAGCGGCCGATTTTCTCGTCGCAGTCGCCCACGGCGACCCGAGACCCCGGCGTGCGCGGGGCGAGGAAACCACGGCGCGATTCGAAGGCTTGCTGCGCCCGCTGCGCCGACCGCAGCGCAGCCTGGGAGTCGGGCTGCGCGGCAGCGAGCAGCCAGACAAGGACCAGCGCGGGACCGGCCACGGCCAGACTAGTGCCCCTCGCTCGTGGGATCGGACTCTTCGAACACGCGTTGCAGGCGCGGCGCCGCTCTGAGCGAGCCGAACTCCGGCCACCGCAAGTTCCACCACAGCATCGCCCCCCGCGGACGGGCACGCTCGATGAGCGCAAGCGCGCGCGCGGTATCAGCCAGCGCCACCAGCGGCATGGCGATGTTCCAGACCTGCGCCTCGCGCACGACGGCACCCCGATCGAACGGTGCGATGAGGCTGTCCAGCCCCGCCCGTGCGTGCACCGTATCGCCCGCGGCCGCCTGCGTCGCGGCCAGAACACCGCGTGTCGCCTCGTAGTCGTCGGGCGCCAGTCGCAGGGCGGTCTCGGCGTCGGCACGGGCAGCGGCCACTTCGCCGAGGTGCAACAGAACCCACGCCCGATCCAGGTAGGCGAAGTGGAACCCGGGCGCGACGGTTACCGCGCTGTCGAGCAGGCGGCGGGCGTCCTCGAAGTGCCCCGCAAAAAGAGCGATCTCGGCCAGTCGCATGAGCGAGATCGGCCGTCCAGGCTCGATCGCAAGGGCCTGACGAAACGCGGCCACGGCAGCGGAATCGCGACCGACGTTGGCGAGCGTCACGCCCAGCAGGTTGAGCGCCTCGGCGTTGCCGGGATCGAGGGTCACTGCTCGCTGTTGCGCCTCGATCACGCCCTGGAATGTGCGAGGATGACGGAGCCAGAGCAGCAAGCCGTAGGCCATCCAGGCATCGGACGAAGCGGAATCCTGCCGCAACACTGCGTCCGCCGAGGCGATGCCGCGCGCCAATAGCGTATCGGCGGATAAGGTCGGGTGCTTCCACCCCCATGCGGGAAACAGGGCGTAGGCGAACGCCGCGCGAGCGCCGGCCGCCGAGTAGCCGGGATCGAGGCGAAGCGCGGCCTGGTACTCCTGCAGCGCGGTCACCGTGCCACTCGGTGAGCGCTGGGCCAGAGCATAATTGCCGCGCAGGAAGTGCTCGTAGGCGACGGGGCTCCGGGTGGGACGGTCGGCGATCGTCGTCCGTTCGGCGGGAGCGAGTCGCCCGATGATCCCGGTCGCGACGTCGCTGGCAAGATCCGTCTGCAGCGCGAGCAGATCGCCTTCCTCCCGGTCGAACACTTCCCCCCACACGCGCGCCCCCGTAGCGGCTCGCATCAGCTCGGCGGTCACCCGAACGTGAGCGTCGGAGCGACGGACGCTGCCGGTCACCAGATAGAACACGTTCAGGTCGCGGCCGAGCGCGGCGGGATACTCGAGGGGACGGCCACGAAAGCGGCGCACGGCGTAGCGCGACGACACCGCCAGTCGTTGCACGCGGCCGATCCGGACGATCAACTCCTCGGTGACACCATCGGCAAGATAGGCATCGGCCGTGTCGGGAGAGAGATTGTCGAAGTACAGGACCGCGACGGTCGTGCCGGCCGTGCGTTGGACCGCGGCGCCGCACGGCGGTGCGGTGCCGTCGGGGCACTGGGCCGTCAGGGGGGCGACGATCGGCGCTGCGGCAAGCGCCACCCCGAGCGCCGTCCCCCGCACCACCATCCCGATCCGCGCCTGCATCGCTTCAACTTACTGCCAAGCACCTGAATCGGGAGCCGAATGGTGACTCAGCGACCTCCCGGAGCGCGCTGCTGCATGCGGTTGCGCATCTCGGTCACGTTCTGGTCCCACACCTTCTGCTGATCGGGCGTGAGCACGGCGCGGATTTCTTCGTCCTGATTGCCGAACAGCGCCCGCATCTTGGCGCGCGTGGCGGAGTCCGGCGGCGCACCGGGAGTAAATGCCGGCATTTGTGCGCGGTACTTGGCGGTGATCGAATCGACGGTCGCCTGTTGCTGGGCCGTCAGGGTGATGCCCTGTAGCAAGCGTTGCATGCGACGCCCCGCGAAGCCGCCCCCACCTCCGCCCGCGCCGTCACCTCCCGGGGATTGCGCACCGGCGACCGCCACCGCGCCGAGCGCGAGGCCGATGCAAAGTGCTACCATCTTGTTCCGCATACGACATCCTCCGCGTTGGTTCCTCTCTCTACGCAAGGCGTAGCGGGGGCGTTGGTGGGAACAAACAGGGCCGCGACGTGTGTCGCGGCCCCGCTCACTTTCTCGTGGCGCTCCGCAGGTCTAGGGCAACGCCCAGCGCAGCGACGCGATCACCGATCCATAGCGCCACTGACCGCTCGTCGCCGCGGTCGTCGCCACTTGCGAGTCCTCGCTCTCGAGCTCCAGCCGAAAATTACGCCCCGGTGCGAGCGGCGCGTCGAGCATCGCGTAGAGGCGGAACGCCGCCGTCCACGGCCCGAATTGACCACGTTGTTGCGCCACCCGCTGGACCCCTGCCCCGCCGTCGACCGCAATAACGACCGATCCCGGCGTTTCGATCTCGAAGTACGTCCCCGCTTCGGCGACCTGCAGCTGCCACGGCGCGAAATACCCCGAGATGCTCGGATGATCGTAATGGATCTGGTGAAACTGCACCGACAGCTCAGCCGCCGGTGCGACGGCGAAGGCCGCCACCCCCGACGCTTGGGTCTTGTGGTTGGTCTCGAGCGAGTCGCTCAACGTCGCCACTTTGCCGATGGCACGCAGCGTCAGCGGTCCCGCGACCGGGACCGCGAGCAGTCCGCTGACCTGAGTGCGGATCACGTGATTCGCCACGAGCAGCGGGCTCGCGTCGACCAGGGCGCGGTCGGCCCGCAGGTCGAGCCCGAGCCGCGAAGCCGGGGCGTGCCAGCGGGCACGAACCTGACCCGTCGGAATCATGGCCGCGCTCGTTCGCCGGATCGACACCTGGGACGGAGGCCCTTTCGGCGATGGGCCAGGGGTGGTGACAGTCGACGTCTCGATCGGCTCGATGCGTGTAGCACCCGCGGCCGCGTCGATCTTGAATCGAGCCACCGGCTGCCATGTCCCGCGCAGAGCGACGGCATCGAGATCGGCGCTTGGCAGGGTATCACCGACTACGTGGGTGCGACTCCCCTCGACGCCGAAGCGCGCCGGCCCGGCAGCGCCGAGCTCGAGCGCACCACCGAAGCGCCAGATCGTATTGCCATCGGAGTCGTGGCTCCCGGCCACGAGCGGCGTGAATGCCGGCGCGGCCATGCCGCGCACAACGGCGAGGCGTTGGGCGATCTTCGGGTCCGGCGCCAGCGCCTGTGAGCGCTGCAGCGCGTCCACTGCCTCGCCCGGGCGGCCGGCCCGCACCAGCTCACGCGACAGCTCCTGCCACGCTTCCGCGTCTTTGGGGTGCGTGGCCAGCCAGCCCCGATAGGCCACCAACGCCCTGTCGGTACGGCGCGCCCGCACCAGGACGCGCGCCTCTCCGATTACCGCGTCACGCTCCGTGGGCCCAAGCCGCAGCGCCATAGCCGACCAGCGCAGCGCTTCGTCGGACTGTCCCAGCCGCGACAGCATGTCGGCGACGGCGAGGTAGCCCCACAGATCCTTGGGCTCGAGCGCCACGTAACGACGAAACAACGGCAACGCCCGCGCGGGTTTGTGGCGCTGCAGGTCCGCCAGACGGTAGGTCGCGCGTGAATTCTGTGGATCGGTCGCCAGCACTGCCGCGTAGGCATCGATGGCCGCCTCGGCGTCCCCCGAGTCGTAAATCGACTCTGCGCGGGCGAGGGAAATGGCTGCCGAGCTCTTCGCCTGCGACACCGTCTGCGAAGGGTCGGCGGCGGAGAACAGCTCCGCCGCCAGCAGCAGGAAGAGCCAGCGCCCACGCCCACCGGCTGCGGCGATGCGCCGCGGCGCCTGCTCGATCGGTGTCGGCTGCGTGGCCGATTCGAGCTGCGCCGCGCGGCGCGCGCGCCGCCGGACCCACAATCCCATCAGCTCGACGGTGCAGACGACCGCGATGAGAGTGGCGAGGGAGATTGCGAAGGTCGCCGTGCGCCACACATTATGCGAAACCGTCGCCGGACCGGCGAGGATGTGGGTGCGCGCGGTGCCGACCAGCACGCCGAGCAGCCACCCCGTGGTCCACATGCCGCCGAGGATGCCAGCGGCGAGCAGCTGTTGCAGCGCGATCACGCGCCACCGCGCCGTAGCCACACCCTTCCACACACGGCGGTACCCCTCACGCAGCGGCAGGGCCGCAGCGCTGAACATATAGAAGAGACCACCGATTCCCGTCCCCGGAATGCCCGGCGTCATCGTCAGTGTCCCTTCTCGTACACGTGCAGCGTGCGGCCCAGCACGAATTCGGCGCCGGCCGCCCGCAGGAAGTAGACCGCATTCACCGTGCGCAGCACGAAGAACGCCGGAACGCTGGCCAACGCGCGGCCGAGCTCACGTCGCCGTACCGCGCCGACGACCACCGGCACCAGCACGGCGGGGGCATCGATCACATAGCCGAGTAGCACCCACGGCGTGCGCAACACGACGGCGAGGATCGGCAACAGCACGAGGTAGAGAGCCGCGGCGATCGTCGCGTCCCAGAACGCCACGGCGACGGCCGAGCGCAGGTACGGCACCGAGAGTAGACCGCGCCAATGCAGCCGGACGTTCTGGATGAACCCGTGCGACCAGCGGCGGAGCTGCTGGCCCATGAGCTTGAAGGTGCGCGGCTCGATCGGATAGCACACCGCTTCCGGGACGAAGCGCACTTCGTTGCCGCCCTGGTAAAGGCTCCAGGTGAGATCCATGTCCTCGGCCATGGTGCGGTTCGACCAGCCGCCGTGCACGCGCAACAGCGCGGTGCGGTACATCGAGAAGCAGCCCGATGAGATCAGCGGCCGCCCATAGCACTCCTGCACCTGCTTGTAATAGGTGAATGCAAACAGGTACTCGACGTAGCGCCCGCGCTCCCAGAGGCTCTTCACCCGCTGCGGCAGCACGAATCCGCACGCCGCGGCGACGGCGGGTTTCTCGAAGGCGGACAGCAGTCGTTCCAGGGCATCATGCTGCAGCACGGTATCGGCATCGACGGCGACGGTCAGTGCCGTATGGACGTGACGCAGCGCGAACGTCTGGGCCCCGGCTTTCGATCCGGTGTTCTGCGGCGGACGGATCACCGTCACGCCCAGGGCGCGCGCCACGTTGCCCGTGCCGTCGCTCGAGCAGTCGTCGACGACGATGATCTCGCGCGGCGCTCTCGTCTGGGTCTGGAGACTCTCGATGGTGCTGGCGATACTCTCTGCTTCGTTGTAGGCGGGAACGATGACCGTCACATCCGAGCCGCTGAGCGGTCGGTGCAACGGTCGTTCGATGCTCGGCTGAATGGTCCGGACGGTCATTGTGTAAAGACGGTTGGAGCGGCGTCAGGTAACTCCCCAAAGTGACGGGAGTTAGCAATGTTGAAGTAAGGAACGCCGGGCTGCGATTGGTGTAGTGCGAACCCCCGAAGCTGGCGTCTCCCAGGAGGTTACAAGCCGTAACTCCGGGGAGCAGCAATCTCGAACCCTGCGGATGCGAACGGGAGACGAGTGATGCGTCGACGCGTCGCATTGAAGATGGCGTTCGCGACCGCAGGAGCGACGGGCGGCAGGGCGATCTCGCCGTAGCCCATCGGCTTCTCACGGCTGGGCGTGATGTGGACCTCGACGTCGGGAGCTTCGGCGTTGCGCAGCAAGCGATAGCCGTCGAAGCTCGACTGCACGGTTCGCCCCTGCTCGATCGTGATCTCGCCGAACAGGGCGGCCGAGAGACCGTCCAGCGCGCCGCCCTGCGTCTGCGCTTCGAGGGTGAGGGGATTGACGGGCAAGCCGGCGTCGAGCGCCACGACGAGGCGCTCCACTGCGAGACGGGTGCCCAGGACGGAGACCTCGGCGACGACAGCGGCGTAAGAGCCGAACGTGTAGTGCACCGCCCAGCCGCGACCCCAATGCGGCGCGAGCGGACGCCGCCAGCCGGCCTGCTCGAGTGCGAATCGCAGGACGTTCTGTTCTCGCCGAGGATCGTACGGAACTGAAGCGTCGTCGGTCTTCGGTATGATCGGTTGATCGCCCAAATATCCGGCGCGGAGCAGCAAGGGATCGACCTTGCCGCGGTGCGCCAGCTCGTCGAGCACGCTCTCGATCACGAAGGCGTTGAAGTTGTGCGCCGGCGCGCGCCAGGCACCGGTCGGCACGGACGTCGCGAAGTCCCCGTAGTCGAGCCGGCAATTGGGAATGCGGGTGGGGACGAGGTCGGGGTCGTAGGTGTCTTTCGGATCGGCGCTCTGCGGCACGAGCAATCCGTAGATCTCCGTCATCTCAGGGCCGTTCGTCGCCTTGCGGTAGCGGTTGCGCGATAGCGTTAGCAGCCGGTGGTGCCAGACACTCAGGTGGCCGCGGGCGTCGAGACCGGCCCGCACATGATGGAAGCCGGCAGGACGGTAGTAGTCGTGACGCGTGTCGTCCTCGCGCGTCCAGATCACCTGCACCGGCGCCCCCACGAGCTTCGACACGACCGTGGCTTCGGCGGCGTAGTCGGACAGGAGACGGCGCCCGAACCCGCCGCCCAGCCGCGTGATGTGGATCGTCACGGCTTCGACAGGCAGGCCGACGGCCGACGCGATCACCTGCGCCCCGCTCGTCGGCATCTGTAGCGGTCCCCAGATCTCGCACCGACCACCCCGCACATGCGCCGTGCAGTTCTGCGGCTCGAGCGTCGCATGCGCGAGGAGCGGCTGTTGGAACGTCAGGTCGACTGTAGTCGTGGCGACGCGCCAAGCACGGTCGACGTCACCGGCCGCGCGAATCGTCTTCAGGCTGTTCCCCGCCTCGAGCTCTTGGAACTGTTGCAGCAGACGTTCGCTGCTCTCGGCCGCACCGGAGCCCTCCTCCCAGGTGACGGCGAGCGCCTTGCGGCCCTGCTCCGCCGCCCAGGTCGAATCGGCGACGACAGCGACGCCGGGCCGGAGGTGGGTTGGATTCTCGAGTCCCGTGAGGGTCACGACCTGACGCACACCCGGGACGGCGAGGGCTCGCGCCGCATCGACCGTTGCCGGCCGGCCGCCGTGTACGGGGCAACGCTCGATCGCCGCGTGGAGCATCCCGGAAATCCTGACGTCGATGCCATACAGCGGCGTGCCGCGCACGATCGCCGGCACATCCACGCCGCGCACCTTGGTTCCGATCAGGCGGTAGGTCGCAGGGTCCTTCAGCGGCGGCGCTTTTGCGGGCACGGGCAGCCGCGCCGCATCTCCTGCGAGCGATCCGTAGCCGGCACGCTGCCCCGAAGCGCGATGCACCACGAACCCGGGCTCTGTTTCGCACGAGCCGGCGTCGACACCCCAGCGCCCTGCTGCGGCGCTCACGAGCAGCGCACGAGCGACCGCTCCCGCCTCGTGCAGCCGCTGCCATTCGGAGGGCGTGTTATCGCTCCCGCCCGAGCCTTGTCCGCCGTAGCGGTCGCGGTTGAGATCCGCCTGTACCACGCGCACGCTCGCCCAATCGGCATCGAGCTCTTCGGCGACGTACATCGGGAGGGAGGTCTTCACCCCCTGCCCCATGTCCGGGTTTTTCGCGGTGATCGTGATCTGGCCGTCGGGATCGATCTGAACGAAGCCGCTCGGTTTGAAAGCGGCTGCCGAGCCGGTGCCGGCACAACCGGGGAACGACCACGCGACGATCAGTCCGCCGGCGACGGTCCCCGAGACGGCGAAGAATCTGCGCCGGCTGATCGTCGTGGCGGTCATGGCGTCCGTCCCGCCATGACGGTCGACGCGCGGCGCACGGCGCGACGGATGCGTACGTAGGTGGCGCAGCGGCACAGATTCCCCGACAGCGCCGCGACGATCTCACTGTCCGTAGGATGAGGATTCTTCGCCAACAACGCGGCAGCCGTCATTAGCTGTCCCGCCTGGCAGTAGCCGCATTGCGGGACGTCTTCGTCAATCCAGGCTTGTTGCAAGGGATGCAGCGAGCTCGACCCGAGGCCTTCAATCGTGGTGATGGCATGTCCTGCGACGCTCGAGACCGGGGTCTGGCAGGAGCGCGTGGCAACGCCTTCCACGTGGACTGTGCACGCGCCGCAGAATCCGCGGCCGCAGCCGAATTTCGTGCCGCGCATGTCCAGCGTGTCGCGCAGCACCCAGAGCAGCGGCGTTTCGGGAGCGACGTCGACCGTCCGCGTGCTGCCGTTGACGGACAGCGTGAACGAGGACATGGAGCATCACATTACGTCTATTGTAGAAGGCGGCAACCAGGACGACGGTCAAGATCTTGCAAACACGTCCGTGCTCATGTACTTGAGCCCCGAGTCGGCCATCAGAGTCACGACCGTCCTACCAGGACCGAGCCGCTCGGCGACGCGCAGCGCGGCGATCACGTTCGCGCCGGACGACGTGCCGGCAAAGAGCGCTTCCTCCCGTGCCAGCCGGCGCGCCATCGCCTTGGCATCGGCGGTCGCGACGGACTCGATCGCGTCGACGAGTGACGGCTCCCAGAGCGGCGGGAGGTAGCCGATCCCCACCCCTTCGATCTTGTGCGGTCCCGGCTGACCGCCGGAGAGCACGGCCGATTCAGCAGGTTCGACACAGACGAGTTGTACCCCATGGTTGTGGCGCTTCAGGGCGGTGGCGACGCCGCGCGACGAAGCCGCTGTTCCCACGCTGTGCACGAAGGCATCGACCTTGCCCCCGGTCTGACTCCAGACCTCTTCACCGAGCGGGAAGTAGCCCGCGATGCTGTCGTGGTTATTGAGCTGGTCGGTCCAATAGGTGTGCGGCTCCTGGCTCAGGCGGCGCGCGGTCTCGACCATGTCGAGGATCAGTTTCTTGGTTGTCTTGCCGCCCTCACTCGGCAGGAGCGTCAACTGCGCGCCGAGCGCGGCCATCTGGTCGAGCTTCTCCTTGCTGAACGCGTCGGAGGTCACGATATGAATGCGGTACCCCTTCGCGGCGCAAACCAGGGCGAGCGATGCCCCCGTGCTCCCGCCGGTGTACTCGACGATGGTATCGCCTGGCCTCAGACGGCCATCCGCTTCGGGCCGCGAGATCACGGCGACCGCCATGCGGTCCTTCATGCTGCCGGTAGGGTTCTCCCACTCGAGCTTGACGAGCACGTCGGCGCATCCTGGCGGCACGACGTGGCGCAGGCGCACGATCGAGGTGTTGCCGATGGCGGCGAGGATGTCCATAGCTATTGGACAACGATAACCCTTGCCATGTGCCGCTTCTCCCGCGGCCTGAATGCCCGGCTCGGCTAGAGCTGGACGCCGGGCGCGGTTCCGCACATGATGAAAGACGATGAGGGCCCTCTGGCTGGCAGTCGCACTGCTGTGGGTAGTGCCGGTTGAAGCGACGGCACAACAGAGCGGCGTCTCGGGACTCATCCTCGCCGCACGCCACCTCGCCGCTACCCAGCAACTCGATAGCGCCGTGGTCCTCCTGAATCGAGCAACCGACGAGTCGAGCGGCGGGAGCGATGGTGAGCGCGCCCAGGGGCTGGTGCTGCTCGGCGTGGTCCGGTTCTATCAGGGACAGGATTCACTCACCGCCACGGCGTTCCGCTCCGCTCTCGCGCTCGACACGACCCTCCAGGTCGGCGGCCTCGGACAAATCGACAGCGTGCTGCCGCACGTATTCGAGGAGGCGCGCAAGCAGGTCGTGGCCGCCGCCCGCGAAGCCACGCTCCGCCCGCACTCCTGTATCCGCCGCTGTCTGGCGGGCGAAACGCCGCCGCGCTTGCACGACATTCCCCGGCTCGTGATCGATTCCGGTCCCGACTTCATGAACACGCGGGCCACGCTCTCCATCCTGCTCGTCGTCAGCGAGAACGGCGTTCCCGAGCCCGAAACGATCCGGATCTCGTCCAGCACGATGCCGAGCATCAATGCCCAGGTGCTCGAGGCGGTGCGGGCAGCGCACTTCCGGCCGGCGTTGGCGAACGGGCTGCCGGTGCCGGCGCTCGTGGAGCTGCGATTCGAGTTTCGCGTCGAGGGGATGAGCGCGATCACCTACCGCATCGAAGGCCCGTAAGGCTGAGGCGGCGGCTACCGGACCACGAAGAGCTTCGCGAACAGTCCCGCGACCCCGCGACCCGCGATCGCCAGCGGTCCGAGCACATGCTTGCGGTCGAGACTCACGGACAGCGCGGCCAGCTCGGTTTGCATCTTGAGCCGATCGATGCGCGATTGCAGACCGTCGATATCCGCCTGCAGGCGGGCGATCTGCTGTTCCAGGTTGAGGATCTCGTCCAGCGTGGCGGCGCGATCGACGAGCTGTCGAAACCGATCGCGTAGCGCGATGTCGCTGTTGAGGCGCGCCTGCAGATCGCTGTATTGGTCGGTGACGTCAACGCCGGTGGTGCGGCGGCGCCGTTCCTTCCCCAGCGTCGCGACGCTGTCCATGAGGGCATCGAGCGCAACGGCGGGCACGCGGCCTTCGATGAGGACATTGCCGTCGGTCGACCCGCTGGTGCGCTCGAGGTACCCACCGGACTGCTGGATCAGGCGTTCCACGGAGCGGCCGGCCAGCGCCGGCGAGTCCACCGCCACCTGCTGCTCTCCCGTCCGCACCGTCATCCGGTCCGCACTGGAAGTCTGGGCCGCGGCGGGAGCCGCTGCCGGAGTGGGACGCTGCATGGCGGAACTACAGGCAGACATGATGGTGACGATCGCGATGGCTGCGCCGCCGCGGACTACGAGGAACGCGCGTGACATGGAGGCCTCGAGGAGGAGTTGGTACCGTGATGGTACTCGACGAGGATTGTGAAGTGCCGTCTGTGGGTCCGGCAGGACTCGACCGATAAGTCGCGAGCCGGACGCGAGCGACGGCGGCAAAGATGCCAGCCGGGATTGGAAAAGGCCGCGCCCTTCGGCGCGGCCTTTACAGGCCCGGCAGGAATCGAACCTGCAACCCCCGGTTTTGGAGACCGGTGCTCTACCAATTGAGCTACGGACCTAGGATGCGCTGCGGGAGGAAGTTACCGAGTGCGCCGTTTGCGTGGAAGGCTCGTTGTTGGTTCCAAAAAATTCGGGACCGGCTGGAACGCTTCGAGCGGGGCTGGCTCAACGAGCCGTGGCGATCGTGTAGTCGAGCGCCCGGTTGATCCGCACGCGGACGAGGCGTCCCCCTGCGCGTGCCGGCCGGAATTGCGCGTTGAGCATCCACTGTTTCGAGGGCTGGTCGAATCCGGGGTGCGCGCCCTGGATCACCCTGACCGACGCCGGCTCGGCGCGGCCGGTGGTGTCGATCACGGCCAGCACCACGACGCGGCCGGCGATGCCGGCTTGCCGCAGCGACGGCGGGTAGTCCAGCGGCGGCGATGAAAGCAGGATCGGTGGGTCGTCGAGGAGGCTCGGCTCGCAGACCTGGTCCGGCACCGGTGCGACGCCGGTCACCGTTCCGTCCTCGACGCCCACGCCGGTGAAGTCCTTGGGGTCGAAGCGCTCCTGCAGGTTGACCGACGGGATTGCGATCGGCATCAGCGCCGGCACGGTCACCGTCTGAAAACCCTTCAGCGGCACCTCCAGGCCCGGCGGCGGCGTCTCGTGCTGCGCGTCCGGCGGCGCGATGGCGACGACCGCCGTGTCGAGAGCCCTCGCCGTCCCAATGCGCCGCGCGGACACGGTGGCGTTGATGGCTGCGGCGATCACCGCCGTGTGAACAACGAGCGCGAGAAGCCCACCGCAGGCGAGTTTCCCGGCTTCTTGCCTTTGTCCGGACGCGGGAAGCTGCAGATTCAGCGGCGCTATGCGCCACCGCCACGAGCAAGTGGGGTTCGTCGTATCTTGCTCTGGCGCAGAGCTTTCCCCACGATCCACCCCTCGGTCGCGCTCGAGTTGTGGTACACCGATTCAACGAAACCGCTTTACCGGCCGGCTCGATCCCGCGAGCGGCGTAGCCGCCGATTACCCGACGCCGACGCCCGAATGGGGCCGGCACCGTCGTCGGTCTGCACATAGTGCTTCCTCGTGCGGGAACAGGCTGAAAAAAAACTGTGGAACCCAGTCTAGCCTAGACCTCGATCTTGGAAAACCGCCACGCCCCCGCAATGACGAACAACACGCCGACACCCAGCAGCACCGTCACGTCCAGCCCAACCCCGAAGTGTGACACCCCGAGCATCGTGCCGCGCACGCCATCGACGCCGTAGGTCAGCGGGTCGATGCGCGTCAGCGCCGCCAGCGCCACCGGCAGGCCCTGCAACGGATACAACGCGCCGGACAGGAACCAGATCGGCATGACCAGGAAATTCATCACCATCTGAAAACCCTGCATCTCCTTCAGGCCCGACCCGATCGCCGTCGCGAGGGCCGCGAAGACGATGGCGATCAGCGCGATGATCAGGAACGCGAGCGGGACCGCCAGCACGCTCACCGGGCGGAACCCCGCCACCAGGGTGACCGCGAAAATCAGCAGGCCCTGCAGCACCGCCACTGTGGCACCACCCAGCGTGCGGCCGATCATGATCTGCACCCGCGGCACCGGCGCGACCAGGGTCTCCTTGAGAAAGCCGAACTGCCGGTCCCACAGCATCGCGATTCCAGAGAACATCGCGGTGAACAGCACCGTCATGCCGATGACGCCCGGCGCCATGAACTGCAGGTAGCTCCCCTCCCCCGCCCGGCGAAACACCGGACCGAGCCCGAACCCGAGCACGCCGAGGTACATCAGGGGCGCGCCCAGCGAGGCGACGATCTGCACGCGCGAGCGCAGATACTTCTTCAGCTCGCGCAGCCAGAGAATGTAGACGACGTTCATGCGCTACCTCCTCCACACGCGCGACACCTGGCGCATGCGATCTTCGGCGCTGAAGGTCTCGTCGCGAATCGTCGTGCCGGTGAGCTGCAAGAAGGCCGCCTCCAACGAGTCAGTGCCGGTCTGCTGCTTCAGCTCGGCCGAAGAGCCCGTCGCGACGATCTTTCCATGATCGATGACCGCGATGCGGTCGGCCACGCGATCGGCCTCGTCCATGTAGTGCGTCGTGAGAAACACGGTCACGCCCTCGGTCGCATTGAGGTTCTTGACGTGCGTCCACATCTGGTTGCGGCTCTGCGGGTCGAGCCCCAGCGTCGGCTCGTCGAGAAACAACACCCGCGGCGTGTGCAGGAAGCCGCGCGCGATCTCGAGCCGGCGCCGCATGCCGCCCGAGAAGGTCTTCACGAGATCGTTGCGCCGCTCCCAGAGCTCGAACCGCTGCAGCAGCTCTTCACTGCGCTCGCGGCGCACCCGGCGCGGCACGTGATACAGCACGCCGTGAATGTCCAGGTTCTCCCAGGCGGTGAGCTCGCTGTCGAGGCTGGGATCCTGGAACACGACCCCAAACCGCTTGCGCACCTCGGTCGAGTCGGTCACCGGGTCGAGGCCGTCGAGCTCGAGCGTGCCGCTGGTCGGGCGCAGCACCGTCGTCAACATCTTGATCGTCGTCGTCTTGCCCGCGCCGTTGGGGCCCAGGAACGCGAACGTTTCCCCCTTGTGCACGTCGAACGAAACGTCGTTCACCGCGGTCACGGCGCCGAACGTCCGCACGAGATGCTGCACGCGAATGATGTGACGGTTATCGCTCAGATGTCCTCCCCGAAGACGCCGCCGCGGCGGCGGATCTAGAGTCTCGCACCGGTTGAAGTTAGTGTACGCGCGACTCTTTTCAGCGAGCCACGATGCTTCTGCTACTGCTCATGCGCCTGCTCCACATCATGTCCGGCATCTTCTGGGTGGGCACGATGATGTTCACTACGGGTTTCCTCATGCCGGCGTTCAAAGACGCCGGGCCCGACGGCGCGAAGGTAGGCGCCGCGCTGGCCAAAGGGCGCTTCATGGTGGTCATGCCGATCGTCGCGCTCGTGACGATCATTTCAGGGCTATGGCTCTTCTGGCGCACGTCCGGAGGATTTCAGGCGACGTTCATGCAGTCCCACATGGCGAAGGCGCTGTCCTTCGGCGCCGCCTGCGCCATCGTTGCGTTCATCATCGGCATCGTCGTGGTGCGCCCCGCGATGGGACAGGCCGCCGCCCTGTCGCAGAGCAACCCGCAGCGCGCGCAGGTGTTGCGCGTCCGTGTCGACGTCGTCGGCCGGGTGGTCACCGCGCTCCTCGCGCTCGCCGCGGCAGCGATGGCGGTGGCGCGCTACGTCTGAGTCGCGCGCACGCGCACCGGTGCTCCCCAGGGGTCACGCGCAGTTCCACCGTCGGCCCCGCGCTCGACCGCAACGCCCGACTGCGCGAGGCTCGACAGCGCCGCTGATGCATCTTCCTTGGAAGGCACCAACACCTCCCACTCGAGCAGGCGGGCGTCGGCATCGGTCGCGGGCGGCGCCCCTTTCGCCCAGGTGTTCGTGCCCAGGTGGTGGTGATAACCACCCGCTGAGAGGAACAACGCGCCGGCATAGCTCCACACGATCTTGTCGAGCCCCAGCCCCTCGTGATAGAACGCCGCCGCCTGGTCCAGGTCGCCGACGTAGAGATGGACATGCCCGATCACCGTTCCCGCCGGCATGCCGCTCCAGGGTTCCGCCCCTGCGGCCTGCAGCAGATCGTCGACATTCAGCGGATCGGTCGCCATCGCGAGCTCCGGGCCATTTAATCGCCAGCCGCTGCGCGGACGATCGGCGTAGACCTCGATCCCCAGGCCATCGGGGTCCGAGAGATACAGCGCCTCACTCACCAGGTGATCCGACATCCCGGCGCGCTCCCCCTGCTCGGCGAGGTGGCGCAACAGCCGGCCGAGGTGGGCGCGGTCGGGCAACAGGATGGCGTAGTGATAGAGACCGAGCCGCCCGCGCCGCGGGACAGGGTTCGCACCGGAACGCTCGCGCAGCTCGATGAGCGGCCGCTCCCCTGCCTGGTCCCCCAGTGTCGCATTCCCGGCAGAACGCTCGAGCACGCGGAATCCGAGCACGCGCTCGTAGTAGGCGAGCGAGCGGGCGAGGTCGGCGACCTGCAGGGTGACGCGTCCGATGCGCGTCGCAGCGGGGAGCCGATAGCCCTTGGGTGCGATGCCGTACGTTGTGCTCATGCGATCCTCATACTATGACTCGGCGCAGCAGCCGGGGTGGTGAGTCGTCATCGTGACGACGACTGAACCAACGGCGGCCGGGACGAGTTCCATGAGGGAAGGTGCTGCGATCGATGCGGAGGGTGGCTGACGGGGATTGAACCCGCAACCTCCGGAGCCACAGTCCGGCGCTCTAACCAATTGAGCTACAGCCACCACGATGCAGGCAGGACGAATTTAGCCGGTAGGCCGAAGCCATGACAGCCCTTATGTTATACCGTCCATCACCCAGAGACCCTATGCACCGCCTCGCCGTGATCGCGGTGATCCTCGCAGCCGCCTGCTCCCACGGTCCACCGGCAGACTTCGTCCCCGATCCCGGTCTGGTGAGCCACATCCGCTCGATCGAGCTCACGCCGCCGCTGCACGCCTGCCCCGGACAGGGGTTCGCGGTGCAGTACACCGCGGTGCTGGACGACGGGTCGCGGCTGCCGTTCGAGACACGCTACGACAAGAAACACCCGCCGCGGCTGCACGTCGTGTTCCTCGACCTCACGAGCAACGAGGCGACCCCCTACGCCGGCGGCTGGTCGGCGGATCGCGATCCCGTCCTCTCAGTGCGCACGGGATTCCGCTTGCATGCCGCGCTGCACGCCAACCCATCGATCACCGGCTCCGCGACCATACCGCCGAGCTACGAGTGTGTGCGACACGACTACGTCTTTTCGGGTGAGGACGGCGGCGCGGGAGACGGCGGCAGCGACGGCCCGCCCGTGACGGTGCGGCTCGCCATCGGCCGCTCGCCGTACTACAACCGGCTGCTGATCGCCGGCGTCGAAGTCGCCAACGCACCGCCCTTCTACGTCATTGCCGACGCCACAGCGATTCAGCCGGCGTTCTGGCTCACGATTGCGAGCAGAGGCGGGAACGGCGGGCGTGGGGTGAAAGGACGAAGCGGCTCAGCGGGAGCGGCCGGTGCAGCCGGCTGCCCCGGAGGTGCCGGCGGTCCGGGCGGTGCCGGTGGGACCGGCGGTACGGGCGGGAACGGTGGCCGCGGCGGCAGCGTCACGATCATCGCGGCGTCGGAGGAGCCGTTCCTCGCGGGCGTCGTGCAACCGCGCAGCCCCGCCGGTGACGCCGGTCAGGGAGGACAGGGCGGCAAGGGTGGCGCCGGCGGCGCCGGTGGTGCGGCCGGGCACGACAGCAACGGCACCGCCTGCCAGGCGGGACCCAAAGGCGCCGATGGCGCCGACGGCCGCGATGGCCGTTCGGGAGATCCCGGGTATCACGGGCCGGATCCCAGGGTGCTCACAGTGCCGGGGCGGGATGTGTTTGGTCCGAATGTGCCGCCGGAGATTGCGGCGCTCCTCAGACGGTAACAGCGCTATCAGCTAGCAGCTATCAGCTATCAGCTAAAGCGTTAAGCTGAAAGCTGACGGCTGACAGCATTACTTGACACATCAACTATTGACCTGTTATTATATGCCCATGTCGCCCAACAAGCTCCCCCGGCACAAGGCCGTCGTGCTCGCGATCCTGCACAGCGCCGACCGCCTGCGGCGCCAGGGGGAGGCGTTGCTCGCTCCGCATGAGGTCACGCTGCAGCAGTTCAACGTGCTGCGCATCCTGCGCGGCGCCCGGCCCGACGGGCTCTGCACCCTGGCGATCGCCCAGCGGATGATCGAACAGACGCCGGGCATCACGCGTCTCATCGACCGGCTCGAGAAGAAGGGACTGGTGCGCCGCGTCCGCTCCGAGGAAGACCGCCGCCAGGTGTGGTGCCGCATCACCCCCGCCGGCGAGCGGCTCCTGGCCCGGCTCGATGATCCGGTCGAGCAGTTCGACCGTGCCGCGGTCCGCGGTCTCTCCCCGGCCGACCAGGACCGGCTGACCGACCTGCTCGGCCAGTTCGATGGGGAACCCGGCTGAGCGGTATGGTGTTTTGTATGGCAATTAGTTGATTAGTCAATTAATGACCTGTAAATATTCAGAACGGAGACTGGCATGCTGACGACTCTGCTTCACACCAACGCCGATTGGGCGAGCCTCGTGTTGCGCGTCGTGCTGGCGCTCGTGATCTTCCCCCACGGCGCCCAGAAGGTGCTCGGCTGGTTCGGCGGCTACGGCTACAATGGCACGATGCAGTACTTCACCACCCAGGCCGGGCTCCCCGCCCCGGTGGCATTCACGGTGCTGATGGCGGAGTTCGTGGGACCGATCCTGCTCGTTGCCGGGTTGGGCACGCGCGTCGCCGCCGTGCTGATCGCGGCCGTCATGGTTGGTGCGATCTTCAAGGTGCACAAGCGCGTCGGGTTCTTCATGAACTGGACCGGACAGCAGCAGGCCGGACAGGAAGGCTTCGAGTATCACCTGCTCGTGCTGGCGATCTGTGCGGCGTTGCTGGTGACGGGTGGCGGTGCGTTTTCGCTGGATTCTGTGCTGGCGCGATAAGGCGCTTTCAGCTTTCAGCTATCAGCTCTCAGCGAAGGCATCAAGCTGACGGCTGATAGCTGATGGCTGACACCTTCTTCTTGAAGTACCAGTACACCGGCAACCCCACCGCGATCAGCCCCGCCGCCACCGCCGAATCCTTCGGATCCTGGATGATCGTGTTCACCACCAACCAGAGCGAGAAGGCGATGAACAGGATCGGCGTGACGGGATAGCCCCACGCGCGATACGGCCGCGGCATGTCGGGGCGCCGCTGCCGCAGCCGGATCAGTGCGCCGCACATCAGTGCGTAGAAAACGAACTCCGCGAAGACCACGTACGTGTAGAGCCAGTTGTACTTGCCGGTGAGGGTCAGGGCAATCGAGATGACCGCCTGCACGTAGAGCGAGTTGGCCGGCGTAAGCCAGCGCGGGTGCACCTTGCCGATGGACGAAAACAGCAACCGATCCCGTGCCATGGCGTAGGGGATGCGCGCTGCCGTCAGCACGATGCCGTTGTTGGCGCCGAGCGTCGAGACCAGAATCGCGGCGGCGACGAGCCCGGCGCCGATCACCCCCAGCGTAACGGCGGCGGCATCGCTCGCCACGAGCTTCGAGCCGGCGACGCGCTCCGGCCCGAGCACGTACGTGAACGACACCGTCACGAGCACGTACAGCACCATGCAGATCAGCGCGGAGTAGATGATCGCGCGCGGCAGGTTCCGCTCCGGCTTCACCACTTCCCCGCCCACGTACGTCGTCTCGATCCAGCCGTCGTAGGCCCACAACACCGCCAGCATGGCGACGCCGAACGCGCCGAAATTCGTGCCTCCGCCCGGCCAGAACGGCTGGAGGTTGGCGCTCGAACCCCCCGGCAGGATGAACCCGACGAGAATCAGGCCGGTCAGCGTGGCGATCTTGATCAGCGTGAGGACGTTCTGCGTGATCGCGCCGGCTTTCACCCCCAGCACGTTGAGCACGGTGAGCGCGAGAATCGAAACGATCGCCACGATCTTGATCCCGCCCGCCGACAACGCGGTGAAGTGTCCCGCATAGCCCGCGAATCCCACGGCGATGGCCGCGATCGAGGCGGGATTGATCACGATGCCGTTGGCCCAGCCGTACAGCCACCCCCATACGGGGCTGTAGGCTTCCCGCAGATAGACGTAGCCCCCGCCTGCCTCCGGCATCGCGGCCGCCAGCTCGGCGATCGACAGCGCGCCAAGCAGCGACACGATGCCACCGACGATCCAGACCAGCACCATCAGAGAGGTCGCGTGCAGCCCCAGGGCGATTTCGGCGGGGACGATGAAAATCGCCGAAGCGATGATCGTACCCACGTTGATCATCGTCGCGTCGAGCAGCGTGAGCTGACGCTTGAGGTCGGTTACGTCAGCCACGCCCGGTAGGCCTGCTTCAGGAGTTGTTGAAAGTGGTAGACGCCTTCTTCGAAACGGACCGAGAAGCGGCCGCGGTCGTAGGCGCGGCTCGACAGGCCACGTTGCACGCGCTCGCAGATCTCGGCGTCCTCCTGCTGCACCTGGTCGGAAAAGGTGACATCGGACTCGATGCGCTCGCGCGCGAGCGGACCCTCGAGATCGTCGTAGTAGTAGCGGAACAGCACGCGGCACCGGTCCGGGCCCAGCGGCTCCACGACATTCAGCTGTAACCGGCCCGGCACGACGTTGAGCATCAGGTTGGGAAAGACGAAGTAGTAGAGGCCTTCTCCACCACCCGCGGTATAGACGTTGCGCTCACCGGTGAGCGGCCCCACTTGCACGCTGTAATACTCGTGGACTTCGGTGACGTAATTCTGATAGTCGTAGAGGTTGTGGAGATCGGGGTGAACGTAGGGGACGTGGTACCCCTCCAGGAAGTTGTCGACATACACCTTCCAGTTGCACGCCACCTCGTAGTCGACCTGGCGCGCGAAGCGCAGCGACCCCAGCACCGTCGGCGTCACGCGCTCGCGGATCCCGGCGAACAGCGTCTCGATCGGCAGCGGCACGGGCCCCAGGTGCACGAAGGCGAGCCCTTCCCATACCACGAGCGGCAGCCGGGTCAGTCCGTAGTCTTCCTTGTCGAACAGCTCCACGCGGTTGAAGTGCGGCACCCCGCGCAGCATGCCGTCGAGCCGGTAGGTCCAGCCGTGATACTTGCAGATCAGCATGTCGCAATTTTCGTCCTTCAACGCCAGCGGCCCGCCGCGGTGGCGGCAGACGTTGAAGAACGCATGCAGCTCCCCCGCCTTGTCGCGCACCACGATCACCGGCTCTCCGGCGACGTCAGTGACCACCACGTCCCCGGGCCGCGCGAGCCGGCTCAGATCGCCGACGTGCTGCCAGGTACGGGCAAACACCGCCTGGCGGTCCAGCTCGTGAAACGCGGGATCGGTATACCACGCCGAGGGAATCGTCTCCGACCGTTCGAGCGGTTCGGAGACGAGATCGGCGGGATCGATGTCGGGGAGAGAATCGGGCACCGCAGCGAAGCTACGGAGGAAATGGAAGCTGCGCCAACGAGAACTGCGTCATCGGTCATCGGTACATGCGATGCCTACTGACACCCGACTACTGAAAACGCTTCTCGTATTACAGAATTCCGTCTACATAGAGGTCCATGCGCCACCCCTTTGGGGCTGCGAGCCCGCGCGCGAGGTCGACGCGCAGGATACCGTCGAGGAACGACGCACCGACGCCGACCGAGTACAGCGGGCGCCCCACCGACAACGCTCTTCCTTCTCCTGCCCATCCGGCGTCACTGAAGACCGCGATTCTGGCACCGGGCGAG
>DATLVL010000101.1:0-20163 GCA_035577525.1 Gemmatimonadales bacterium
CCCGGCGCCAGGGTGGACCCGACGTTCTCGCACGCGCTCGACCCGACGGGACGGTTGCTCAACGCCAAGAGCGACCCGCAGCAGACGGTGACGCTCGGCCTGTCGCAGACGTTCGAGGCGAAGTACAAGCCTGCGGCGGCCGATACCACCGGCCAACCGGCGCGCAAGATCCGGCTGCTCAGCCTCAATACCTCGGGGATCTCCTACAACTTCGAGCAGGCGAAAATGCCGGGCCGGGTCGGCTGGCAGACGCAGACGCTCACCAATACCTTCGCCTCCGACCTGCTGCCCGGGTTCAACTTCCAGATGACCCACGATCTGTGGCGCGGTCAGGTGGGCCTCGATACGACGAAGTTCGATCCGTTCCTGCAGAGTCTGTCGGCGTCCTTCTCGTTGAGTCCGCGGACGTTTGCCGCGCTGGGCGCGCTGCTCGGGCTGGGGCACCGGCCCGAGTCGACCACGGGAGGAGCTCCCGCGCCGGCCCCGGGTGCCCCGCCGGGAACGTTCGGTCCGGGACCGCGCGCCGTCGGCGGCGGATTCGGTGGATTCGGCGGCCCGCCGGGCGGCTTCGGGGGCGGGGGTGGACGCGGATTCAGTCTCAACGTGCAGTTCTCGCTGCAGCGTACGCGCCCGCGTCAGGCGCCGACCGACACCTTGGGCAACGTGATTTCCCGGCCTGGGCTGTCGGGCGGAAACCAGCAGATGTCGCTCAGCATGGCGTTCAGTCCCACGCCGCACTGGACGGCGTCCTGGAACACCAACTACGATTTCGAGACCAGGCGCTTCCCGCAGCACTACGTGCGGCTGGAGCGCGACTTGCACCGCTGGCATGCCTCGTTCGCATTCAGCCGTACGGCCAGCGGCAATTTCGCGTTCAATTTCTACGTCGCTTTGCTCGACGAGCCGGACATCAAGTTCGATTACGACCAGCAGAGCTACCTCCACACCACCAACACGGGGCCCTGATCTCCGTGCGCTGTCCTCCCGCGAGGACAGTTCGATACAATTCATTCCTCGTAAATAGTTAATTAACAATAGCTTACGTTTCGGCACGTCGCCTGCCGATGGAGTGGGCGTTTCCGTCCTTCTCTACGAGGTACGTATGTCGTCCCGGATCACCGTCAGTCTGGTCGCCGCAGGGCTGCTGCTCGCGGGCTGCCAAACCAATGACACGACCGGCTCAGGCGGCCCGACCGTGTCCGCTCCGACGAATCTCACCTATCAGCTCGACCCGAGCGGCGATCCATCGACTCCGGCGGGGATCCTGCTGCGCTGGGACGACGTGACCGACGCGTCGCTCGCGAGCTATCGCATCTACTCGCGCGGCAGCACGAACGGTGCGTTCAGCCTGCGCGGCGAGACGACGTCCAACACGTTCCACGACAACGGTGTGCCGCACCTGCAGTATTACGTGACCGCCACCGACGTGAACGGAGGCGAGAGCGATGCCAGCAACTCCATCACCGTGGACGAGCGGCTGGCGCTCGAGAGCCCGGATTCGCTCAACTCAATTTCCCTGAACGGGGCGATCCAGCTCGACTGGACCGACAACGCGTTTATTGCCGACCCGAGCCGTTTCCAGTGGTACCGCGTCTACAGCGCATCGTACGACCTGGATACCGGCTTGTGCGGCAGCGACTGGGCGCTCGAGGGGACGACGGTCTCTGCGGAGTTCGTCGCGGCCGCGCTCTCCAACGGCGTGCCGCGCTGCTTCGGGGTGTCGGCAATCAGCGTCGAGGGCTACGAAAGCCTCTGGTCGCCGCTGCGCCAGGACACGCCGCGGCCTGACGCGCGCAACGTGCTCGTCTCGGCGTTCGAGGCGAACAGCGCCCAGTCCGGCTTCCGCTTCTGGGACGACGTCAACCAGGACGGCATCGGCCAGGCGAGCGAGCTCGGTCTCGTGCAGGACGGCAACCGCACCGATATCGATTTCTGGGTGCACCGCGCCGCCGATTCGACGTTGTGGATCGTGCCGGAGTTCACCGGCACGTCGCTGCGACTCTATTCCAATTCGCCGGTCGCGGACCTCACGTCCATCGACTTCGCCCCGGCGAGCGGCTACTCGCGCAACATGATTCAGGCGCAGCCGGGCTATGGGTACGTGTTTCAGATCGTCGAGGGCAGCACCGTCCGCTATGCGGCGCTGCGGGTAACGCACGTGGGCAGGAGCTACCTGATCCTCGACTGGAGCGTCCAGACCGATCCCGGAAACCCCGAGCTCCTGGTGCATGGCAATCTTCCGACTTCGGTGGAGACCGGTATCATCGTCAAGGGCGCACACTAGCAGCCCGTCGTTCGGAGGGGTCAGGGCCGGGAGCCGCTATCGGCTTCCGGCCCTTGGTGTCTCCGCCTACCTTCCTCCCCACCATGTCTGTCACCGTCACCCTCGACGGCCGCTCGCTCACGATCGCCGACGTCGTCTCTGTCGCTCGCCACGGCGCCCGCGTGGCCGTGGCGCCGGAAACGCGCGAGCGGGTCTCGCGCTCCCGGTCGGAGGTCGAAGCCGCGATCGCCCGCGGCGACACGATCTATGGCGTCAACACCGGCTTCGGGAAGCTGGCGCACGTTCGCATCCCTCCCGACGACCTGCGGGCCCTGCAGCTCAACCTGATCCGCAGCCACGCCTCGGGCGTGGGCGAGCCGTTGCCCGTGGAGGCCGTGCGCGCGATGATGCTGCTGCGCGCCAACGTCCTCCTGATGGGGACGAGCGGTGTCCGCCCGCTGATTCCCGATACGCTGGTTGCGATGCTCAACGCCGAGGTGCATCCCACGGTCCCGTCGCAGGGCAGCGTTGGGGCGTCGGGGGACCTGGCGCCGCTCTCGCACCTCGCCCTCGCGATGATCGGGGAGGGACCGGACGGCCATCGGCTCGCTCCCGCGGGGATCGCCGCCGTCACGCTCGAGGCAAAGGAAGGGATCGCGTTCGTCAACGGCACGCAGGCCCAGACCGGCCTCACGGCGCTGTTGGTGCACGATGCGTGGACGCTGTGGCGCACCGCGCATGGCGCCGCCGCCATGAGTCTCGAAGCGGTGCGCGGCACGCCGGTGCCGTTCGACGCCCGCATTCACGACGCCCGCCCACACCCCTATCAGCAACGCTCCGCCGCCCTGCTGCGCGACCTGCTCGCCGACAGCGCGATCCGGGAATCGCATCGTCACGATGACCCCAGAGTCCAGGACGCGTACTCGCTGCGCTGCACCCCCCAGGTGTTGGGCGCGGTGGGGGAGGGCATCGCCTTCGCAGAGCGGCTGGCGACGACGGAGCTGAATGCGGCGACCGACAACCCGCTCGTCTTCGGCACGGAGGTCTTGTCGGGGGGCAACTTCCACGGGCAGCCGGTTGCCCTGGCGCTCGACGTGCTCGCCATCGTGCTCGCCACGCTCGCCGGGCTCGCCGAGCGGCGGCTCGAGCGCGTCGTGAATCCCGACTTGTCCTCTGGCCTGCCGGCCTTTCTGGCGCTGCACCCCGGCCTCGATTCGGGGTTCATGACGGCGCAGATCGCGGCGGCGGCGCTCGTCGCCGACGCCCGCGTGCTCAGCACACCCGCCAGCGTGCAGTCGATTCCGACCGAAGGCAATCAGGAAGACGTCGTGCCGATGGGGATGACGGCGGCGTGGAAGGCGCGCCGCGCCTGCGATGATGCGACGCGCGTCGTCGCCATCGAGCTGCTCGCGGGAGCGCAGGGGCTCGAGTTTCTGAAGCCGCTCACTCCCGGACGCGGCGTGGCCCGGCTCTACGGCGCGGTGCGCCGCCTGGTGCCGGCCTTGAGCGCCGATCGCCCGATGTCCGATGATATCGAGCGCATCGTGGTGGCGATTCGCGACGGTCAGCTCGCTCCCCAGGGGACGCCATGAGCGGTACGCGGACCGTGCGCGCGCCGCGTGGCCCTGAGCGATCCTGCCGTGGCTGGGTCCAGGAGGCGGCGCTGCGGATGCTCATGAACAACCTCGATCCCGAGGTCGCCGAGCGCCCCCAGGACCTCGTGGTGTACGGCGGGACCGGGCGAGCGGCGCGCAGCTGGGCAGCGTTCGACGCCATCGTCCGGACGCTCCGTACACTGGGCGACGACGAAACGCTGCTGGTCCAGTCCGGCAAACCCGTCGCCGTGTTCACCACGCATCCCGACGCCCCCCGCGTCCTCATCGCCAACGCGAACCTGGTCGGCCGCTGGGCGACCTGGGAGGTGTTCCGCGATCTGGAGCGGCGCGGGTTGATCATGTACGGCCAGATGACGGCGGGCTCGTGGATCTACATCGGCACGCAAGGCATCCTGCATGGCACATTCGAGACGCTTGCCGCCGTCGCGGCGCGCCACTGGGGCGCCACGCTCAAAGGCCGGCTCGTGGTCACCGGTGGCCTCGGCGGGATGGGCGGTGCCCAGCCGCTCGCCGCGACGATGAACGAGGGCGTCTGTCTCGCGGTGGAGGTCGACCCCACGCGCGTCCAACGCCGGCTCGAGACGCGCTACCTCGACCGGGCTACGGCGTCGCTCGACGAAGCACTCACCTGGTGCGAGCAGGCGCGGGCGTCGGGCACGCCGCTGTCGGTGGGTCTCGTAGGCAACTGCGCGGAGGTGCTGCCGGCACTCGTGCAGCGTGGCGTCGTTCCCGATGTCCTGACCGATCAGACCTCGGCGCACGACACCCTCAACGGGTACGTTCCGGCGGGAGGCTCGCTCGCCGACGCCCTGGCGTTGCGCGGCGCCGACCCCGCCGAGTACGTGCGCCGCGCCGTTGCGAGCATCGCCGTGCACGTGCGGGCGATGCGCGAGCTGCAGCGCCGCGGTGCCGTCACCTTCGACTACGGCAACAACATCCGCACCGTCGCCGCCGATGCCGGCGTCACGGACGCGTTCGACATTCCAGGATTCGTGCCGGAGTATATCCGGCCGTTGTTCTGCGAAGGGAAAGGTCCCTTCCGCTGGGTCGCTCTGTCGGGTGACACGAAGGATCTCGATCGCACCGATCGCCTCGTGCTCGAGCTGTTTCCCGACAACGCGCATCTGGCGCGCTGGATTCGCCTGGCGCGCGAGCGCGTCGCCGTTCAGGGGCTCCCGGCGCGCATCTGCTGGCTGGGGCAGGGGGAGCGGGCGCGCTTCGGGGTCGCCCTGAACGATCTGGTCGCCGCCGGCGAGCTGTCGGCGCCGATCGTGATCGGCCGCGATCACCTCGACACGGGCAGTGTCGCGTCGCCGTTCCGTGAGACCGAAGCGATGCGCGACGGCTCGGACGCAATCGCCGACTGGGCGATCCTCAACGCGCTGGTGAACACCGCCTCCGGCGCGTCCTGGGTGTCGTTCCATCACGGCGGCGGAGTCGGCATCGGCAATTCGTTGCACGCCGGGCAGGTGATCGTCGCGGACGGGACGCCGGCGGCGCGGCGGCGGCTCGAGCGCGTTCTGACAAACGATCCCGGAATCGGCGTGGCGCGGCACGCTGACGCCGGTTATCCCGAAGCGCTGGCCACCGCGCGGCGTGCCGGACTGCGCCTGCCGATGCTGGAGGCGGGCGACTGACTCTGCTCCTGACCGGCGCGCGTGCGGTCGTGACCTGCCGCGGGCCGGCACGCGCGCGACGCGGCGCCGAGCTGTCGCAGCTCGAAGTGCTGTCCGACGCCGCCGTCCTGATCGAGGGAAGTCGCATCGCCTGGGTCGGACCGCGCAACGACCGGCGCGCGATCCTATCCGCACTCCGCAATCCCCAGTCCCCAATCGAAGAAGTGGAAGTCCGTGGCGTGCTCTTCCCCGGCTTCGTGGATTGCCACACCCACGCCGTGTTCGGTGCGCCGCGACTGGACGATCACGAGCGCCGCGCCCTCGGGGCGACGTATCAGCAGATCGCCGCGGCGGGCGGCGGCATTCTGCAATCGGTGCGCGACGTGCGCGCGCGCAGCGAAACCGAGCTGGAGGCCGTGACGCGGTCGCGGCTTCTTGCCCTGCGGGCATACGGCAGCACTACGATCGAAGTAAAGTCGGGATACGGGCTCGAGCTGGAGACCGAGCTGAAACAGCTGCGGGTGATTCAGCGAGTGAGCGAGGCGGAGCGGTTGCAGCTCGTGCCGACGTTCCTCGGGGCGCATGAAGTGCCGGCGGAATACCGGTCGCGCCGCGCGGAGTATGTGCGGCTGGTGGTCGACGAGATGCTGCCCGCGGTGGTGGGCGCCCGGCTGGCGCGCTGCTGCGACGTGTTCTGCGAGCCCGGCGTGTTCGATCCGGCCGAAGCGCGGACCATCTTGAGCGCCGCACGGAACGCGGGTCTGGGACTCAAGCTCCACGCCGACGAGCTCGAGGGGTCGGAGGGCGCGGTGCTGGCCGCGGAGCTCGGCGCGCTCTCGGCGGATCACCTTGCCGGCGTCTCGGACGCCGGGATCCGCGCGCTCGGCGCGAGCGACACCGTCGCCGTCCTGCTGCCAGCGACGATGAGCTTTCTCGGCCGTCAGCGCCAGGCGCCGGCGCGGCGCCTCGTCGAAGCGGGCGCGGCCGTAGCCCTCGCTACCGACTTCAATCCCGGGTCCTCTCCCACGCCGGGGCTGCCGCTCGTGATGAGCCTCGCCGTGTCACAGCTCGGCATGCGCCATGCAGAGGCGGTGGTGGCGGCCACGGTGAACGCGGCTGCCGCTCTCGGTCTGGCGGGGGACCGCGGCCAGATCGCCGCTGGGTTCGCTGCGGATCTCGTTGCCTGTGACGTCTGGGACTGGCGGGAAGTGGCCTATTGGGCAGGGGCAAACCTCGTAACCGCCGTCTGGACAGCGGGTTCCGCTTGTCCGCTTTCGCCACCCCCGGTATCTTTGGGCATCCATGTCGAAGCTTGAGAAGCTCAAGGAGCGGGCGCGGGCCCTCGAAGGCAAGGACACCAAAGCCGCGATCGACTCGTGGCTCGCAGTGCTCGACGCCCAGGAAGACGAGACGGATCCCAATCCCGATCTCGCCATCTTCAACCGGATCGGCGACCTCTACCTCAAGCTGAAGGACCCCGGGCTGGCGGCAGATTACTACGACCGCGCTGTCGACCGCTACGCGGAGCTTGGTTTTCACAACAACGCCATCGCGATGTGTAACAAGGTGTTGCGGAATGCACCGGGGCGTCCCACCACGTACTTGAAGCTCGCCAAGCTTTATGCCGCCAAAGGTTTCACCGGAGAAGCCCGACAGAACTTCATCGAATACGCGGAACGGATGCAGAAGGCCGGCAACATCCATCAGGCGTTTCAGGCGCTGAAGGAGTTCGTCGACCTGTCGCCGGAAGGGGAGCAGCTGCGGCAGATGCTCGAGGAGCATCTGCGCGCCCACGGCGGGCCGGAGCTCCAGGCGAAGCTCGCGGCAGCACCGGCGAAGGCTGCCGCGGCGCCTGTCGCGCCGAAGGTCGCCAAGCGCAAGACGACGAGCCTCGTTTTTCTCGATCTCGACGAGCCGGCGAAGGCGAAGACGACGATGCCGGGTCGCCCCAGCGGCGGCCCGGTGCGACCCACGATGGCGCCGCCGGTGAGCGCTCCCGTAGCGAAAGCGCCGCCGCAGGCGCCCCCATCGTCCGCCCCTCCCGACGCACGGCCGGCGGCGGGGGCGATCGAGACGACGAGTCTCGGAGACGACGTCGTCAGCGAGCCGGTGGATCATCTCGACGGCTTGCAGATCACCAATACCGATTTCGACCAGGTGCGGGAATCGGTGGACAGCGTCGACTCCATCCGGCAGGAGAATCTCGTCGGCGACGCGGAGCAACTCGACGGGCTCGAGCCGACTGCGCCGATTGCCGAGGAGCAGGAAGCGCCCGAGTCGATCGATCTGCCGCTCGTGGAAGCGTTCGAGGTCGACGTGCCCGACAGCGCGCTCGAAGAGGAACCCTCGCTGCCGGTCCAGGAGCTCGTGGTGCCGCCGGTCGAGCCGTCGAAACGCAAGACCGTGGTCGAGATCCCTCCGCTGGAGCTCGAGCCCAGCTTCGATGATGGTCTGGAGACGGCGACGACGGCTCAACACCACGACGTCGACGACGCGCCGCTGGCCATCGATGGAATCGAGGTCGTCAAGGAATCGGAGCAGGGAGAAGCGCTCCTCTTCAGCGGGCTCGCCGAGGAAGCGCTGGACACGCCCTCGATCGATGAGCTCGAAGCACGCGTGGCCGACGATCCCGACGACGCCGAAGCCCATCAGGCGCTGGGCGAAGCATTGATCGAGGAAGGTCAGCGGGAGCGCGGCATCGAAGAGCTGGAGCTCGCGACCGCCGGATTCGAGAACGTGGGGAATCTGTCCCACGCGCAAGGGCTGGTGGACGAGATCCTGCGGCTCGATCCCAACAGTGTGCGGCATCGGCAGAAACAGGTCGAGTTCGCCTTCAAGACCGGCGACAAGTCGAAGCTGATCGAGGCCTATCTCGAGCTGGCCGACACGCTGCTGCGGACCGATCTCGCCGACAAAGCGCGTGCGGTGTACGAGCGTGTCGTCGAGCACGACCCGAAGAACGAGCGCGCGCGAGCGGCGTTGTCGATGCTCGCCCCGGCGCCCGAGGCGCCGAAGAAGGAAGGGCGGGTGGCGCCGAAGGACGCGAAGATGCGCGTGCGCGACGAGACGAGCGAAGTCGGAGACTTCGTCGACCTCGGGGCGATGATTCTCGACGAAGACACGCCGCGCGACACGCGGATGAAGGTGGAGGACGAGGAGCCGACCGGCGACGAGGAACAGGACTTCCGCGAGATGCTCACGCGCTTCCGCCAGGGCATCGACGAGAACATCGAGGACACCGACTTCCAGTCGCACTACGACCTCGGCGTCGCCTTCAAGGAGATGGGGCTGCTCGACGAGGCGATCTCCGAGTTCCAGAAAGCGCTGCGGGCGCCCGAGGGCAAGCTGCGCACCTCCGAGTCGCTGGGGGTGTGCTTCTTCGAGAAGGGCGCGTCGGTCGTGGCGGAGTCGATCCTGCGGCGCGCGCTCGAGCTGCCCTCGACCGGCGACCAGGAGCGGCTCGGCATCCTCTATTGGCTGGCCCGCGCCATCGAGGAGCAGGGCAAGGCCGTCGAGGCGCGCGAGCTCTACGGCCGCGTGTTCGCCGTCGACATCCGTTTCATGGACGTGGGGGCGCGGGTCAAAGCGCTCGCGAAGGCGCGCTGACGTGAGCGAACAGGCGATTCGCGCCTCGCTCGGCGACATCCAGCGCCCGGTGGCGGCGGAGCTCGACCAGGTCGCCGCCGAGCTGCGCCGTATCATCGCGGCCGATTTTCCCATCATCGCCGACGCCAACGATCACTTGCTGCGAATGAAGGGCAAGCTGTTCCGCCCCATGCTGCTGCTGCTCAGCCGCCAGGCGGTGGGCGGCACGGATCCGAATGCCGTGACCCTGGCGGCGGTGGTCGAGCTGATCCATCTGGCCACCCTGGTCCATGATGACTCGGTCGATCACTCGGCGCTGCGGCGCGGCATGCCGACCCTCAACGCACTGTTCTCCCACCAGGTCGCCGTCATCATGGGCGACTATCTCTATTCCCGCGCCATCATCGAGCTGGTACGGCTCGGGGATCTGGAGCCGTTGCGCGTATTCGCGCGCGTGACCAACGAGATGACGATCGGGGAAATGCGGCAGCTCGAGGCGCACGATAAACTCGCCTACAGCGAGTCGCAGTACGACATGCTGATCCGCGCCAAGACCGCGTCACTCTTGTCCGGGGCCTGCGAGGCCGGGGCGCTCGCGGCGCCCGCGCCGGTGCGGGAAGCGCTGTCGCGGTTCGGCATGCTGCTCGGCATGGCGTTCCAGATCACCGACGACCTGCTCGATTACACCCAGCCGGAAGCGGTCACCGGCAAGCCCTCGGGTCTCGATCTCAAGGAGCACAAGATCACGCTGCCGCTGATCTCCGTGTTGCCGCGGCTGTCGGCGAACGAACGCCAGGTCGTGGCGCATCTCATGGCGACCGACGACCCCCCTGACGCGCAGGTCGCGGAGGTGATCCGTCTCGTCGAAGCCGGTGGCGGGTTCGAGGTGGCGCGGCGCCGGGCGCTCGACCTCGCACAGCAGGCCGAGGCGGAGCTGGCTGCCCTGCCGGCGTCCACGGCGCGCGAGGCGCTGCGGGAGAGTATCGCTTACGCTGTCGAGCGACGGAGCTGAGCGTGGCGCGCGGTCCGCGGCGTCCGCTATTTTACTTCGGGGTCCTCGCCACGGGGTTCGTGCTGGGAGGCTTCCTGCAGGCGCTGTTGCGACGCTTCCTGCCCCAGGGCGCGGCGAAGGAGTTTTTCACGACCGCCGTCACGCCCACGTTCGGGCCGATTCACCTGGACCTGCTGGTGGTCTCGATCACGCTCGGGCCCATCGGCCTCGAGGTGTCGCTGTTGTCGGTGCTGGGCGTCGTCATCGCGTATCTGATCGCCCGGTCGCTTTTCTAGAGGAGAGGGTTATGGATCTGTCGCTGACGCACATTCTGATCCTGCTGGTCATCGCGCTGCTGGTGTTCGGCGCCCGGCGGATCCCCGAAATCGGGGCATCGCTGGGGCAGGGGATCCGGGAGTTCAAGAAGAGCCTGAGCGAGGTCGGGTCGGACAAGCCGCAGCCGCCCGTGCCGCCGTCCAACAGCGCCTCGAACCTGCCGCCCTCGGGCGGCGAGCCGAAGCGCCTGAACGAGTAGCCGCCTGCCGGCTCAGCTGCCGGCGGCGGTGCTCTGCGGTCGGAAGAGGTCTTTGCGCCGGTCGATCACCTTGGCGCGCTGGCGTAGCGCCGTGATGTAGGCTTCCACGCGCGCCTGGCGCGCCGACTGCAGGAGTCCCTCCCGCTGCGCATCGCGTTGTGCCGCCCACGCCGCCGAATCCGCGGCGTGCCGGGCCACAAGCTGAATCACGAAGCCGCGATGCTCCCCGATCAACCCGTCGCTGTGCTGCCCCACGCCGAGCCGGAAGATGGCCCCCAGCGCGTTCGGCTCGAGCTGCAGAACCGGCGGCGGGTGCAGCCGGGTGAAAGGACCGAGGCGCTGAACCGCGTAGCCTTGCGCGGCGGCAGCGGACGCCAGCGGGCTCGAGGCGAGCGCGCTCGCCAGCTGCTGTGTGCGGACTTTCCAGAGCTGGCCCTTCTTCTCCAGCCGCACCTGGTAGTCGACCTGATCGCGCACCTGCTTGAGCGGCGCCTCGCCTTCGGGCTGCAGCGAGTCGAGCCGGAAGACATAATAGGCGACCTCTCCCTGAATCACCTGGCTCGTCTCGCCGATGCGGTGCTCGAACGCCCAGACGCTGACGTCGGGAATCACGTAACGGCCCAGCACCAGGCGATCGCCGTCGACGATCCGCGGCGCCTGGGCCAGCGGCAGACGCAACCGCTTCGCGGCACTGTCGAGCAGCCAGCCGCTGTCGCGCTCGGCGACGACGCGATCGAGGCTGTCGGCCACGGATTCGACGGAGTCGCGATGCGCCCCGGCCAGCTCGATCGGGACGAGAATGTGCCGCACGTGCAGCGAGTCGCCCTTCTCGGCGTCGATGCGGATGAGGTGGTAGCCGAAGCTCGAGCGCACCGGCCTGGAGACCTGCCCCACCGTCAGGCCGCGCAGCCCGGCGAGGAACAGCGTGTCGAACTGCGGCTGCTTGCGCTTGATCCATCCGAGATCGCCGCCCTGCCGGCCGCTCACCGTATCCGACGAGAGTCGCTTCGCGACGTCTGCGAACTTCGCCAGGCTGGCGGCGGCTTCGGTGCGCAGGCTCTCGGCGCGGGCGAAGGCGGCCGCAGAGTCGGCTGCGTTCGCCGCGCGCGGCAGCGCGATGAAGCTCGTCCATGCGGTACCCGGGCGCTTGAAGTCATCGCGGTGCGCGGTGTAGTAGCGCGTCGCCTCGGCATCCGACACGGGGACCGACGAATCGGGGATCTGCTCCGGACCGATCGCCACCAGGTCGGCGGTGGCCGAATCGTGCTGGTCCCGGTAGATGCGCCACAACTTGGCGTCCGAGACGTAGAGATCCGCCGTGATGTACTGCAGCAGCTTCAGCTGCGGGATCTGGTCGCGATACCGCCCCTCGAGGGCCAACAGGAACTCGGGGTTCTGGCCGCTTTGCAGGAAGCGACGCCACTTCGTCGGGTCGAACTGTCCGTTGGTCTGGAAATCGGGCACCGACATGACTTCGGGGGGCGGCGACGTGTTCGCCGCGTCCTTAATCTCTTGATCGGTCACGGTGATGCCGAGACGCTGCGTCTCGTGCTGGATCAGCTTCGCGCGAACCAGCTGATCGACGACCTGATTCTCGATCTGCTGGCGGTCCTCGCTGGGGAGCTGAGTGGTGCCGTTGTTCGCCTGGTACTGCTGGATTCCCGCCTGTACTGCCTGCTGGAATTCGGCGTTGTGGATCTCCACGCGTCCCACGTGCATCAGCCGCAGCAACCAGTTGCTGGAGGTATTAACGACGACGACGATATCGTGGGAGCCGGAAACGATCTCCTGCACCTGTCCATATGCGAGCCATCCGATGAACGACAAGGCGAGTACCGGGAAGACGTACTTGGTGATGGTTCGCATCTCGCGCATCATTGCCATTCGAAACCCCAGCGTCTTGGGCGGGTGAGGGGGTGTAAGTCTAAGCGGGACAACGAACAAACTCAAGCGAGAGAGCTGTGCCGGTATTTGACAGGTCACCCGGCCAAACACTAAGTTAGATCAATTCCGACAAAGACTTAGGCCGTGGCGTATACCAGCGAAATCGAAAAGCTCGAAGCCCGCTACCGGGAAAACCCCAAGGGGCGAAACTTCGCGCCACTGGCCGATGCGTATCGTAAAGCGGGGCTTATAGATAACGCCATTGAGCTCTGCCAGGCGGGACTTACTCTCCATCCCGACTATGTCAGCGGTCACATCGTGCATGGTCGCTGTCTTGTCGACAAGAAAGACGACGCCGGCGCCGAAGCGGTGTTCCGCAAAGTGCTCGACCTGGACCCCGAAAACATCCTGGCGTTGAAGGTGCTCGCGGAAGTCTCCGAGCGGAACAACCACTACGACCAGGCGATAGAGTGGCTCAACCGGTTGCTGCTCGCCGACCCGATGAACGGCGAGGCAGCCGAGGGGCTCTCGCGTGTGCGTGGCAAGGTGGCGACGCAACCGATCACGCCGCCCGCTGCGCCGCCCGACGCGGCGGCGACCGCGCCGGTCGCAGCGCTGGTGGTGGACACTCCGCCCCCGGCCGATGCGTCGCTGCAGGTGGAACACGAAGCGGTGGAGTTCGATCCGGCCTCCGCGCCCGTCGATCACGGCGCCGCGAAACGCGCCCTGGGAATAGAGAACCTGGAGGGACCGTTCGATCCCAGTGCTCCCACCGCATCGATGGCACGTCCCGACTTCGTATTGGAGCGCACGTCCGAGGTGACTCCGGAATCGAATGTCGCGGCCCCGGAGCCGGAGCCGGAATTCGAAACCATCGACTTCAATCCTACTGATGCCGAGCCGGCGCAAACGGATGGGCTGCTGATCGATGAAGAGCCCTCGATCGCTCCCGATCCTGGCGTGCAGGTTGAAGGTCTTGCCCGCACCCAGTATGAAGGCAGCGGGATGTTCAAGGTCGACGGCGGCGTCGATCCCACGCCCTTCGAGGAGCGGCCCACCACTCCTGTCACCGATCTGCCGTTGATCATGCCGGAAGAGCTGGACCTGCCACCGGTGCCCACGCCGCCGCCGCCGAGCTCCGTGCGCGTTTCGGCTGCGACGCCTGCGCCGGCACCGCCACCGCCGCCGATCGGGCACCACGACGACGACGACGGCGCTGCCGATCAGGCGGCGTTGTCGCAAGCCGAGCCGGTGCTCACGGAGACGATGGCCGAGTTGTACCTGCGGCAGGGGCATCGCGAGGACGCCCTGCGCGTGTATGAGGCACTGGCGGCGCAGCGGCCGCACGACACGCGGTTGCGCAACAAGGTGGCTGAATTGTCGGCGCCGCCCCCCCCGCAGCGGCCGCGTCCCGCTGCTGGTGGACAGTCCGCCGGCGCGTTCCTGCGGGGGATTCTGGGCGCGCGACCGGGTACTCCCGCTCCGCCGCCACCCGAGCCGCCCGTGGTACCGCGTCGGTCCGCGCCGGCCGTTCCGCCGCCCGCCACCGAGGAGTCGGTCGACATCGCGCCCTCCGACACAGCTCCCGCGGGCGAGCCCGCGCCGGGTAGTCCGACCCGGCCGGCGAACGATGCGATCTCGCTGGATTCGGTATTCGGAGAAGAGAGCAACCGGGCCTCTGCCCCTGCGGTGTCGGAGCATGCCGCCGACGCCGCGCCGTCGCCGGAAGGCGGATTCTCGTTCGACGATTTCTTCGGATCGCCCGGGTCGCCCAACGCGGGGAACAAGTCATCGGCACCCAACGCACGTCCCTCACGGCCGTCGGGACGGGCTCGGGCTCCCGAAAAGGAAGAGGACCTGGATCAGTTCCAGGCCTGGCTGAAGAGCCTCAAGGCCTAGTGCGCATCGCCGTTCTGAACGGCCCCAATCTCAATCTGCTGGGCGAGCGCGAGCCGGAGCTGTATGGGCGCGCCACGCTCGCCGACATCGAGGCGGCGACGCGCAGCGAGGCCGCGGCGCTGGGCGTCGAGGTCGTGTGGGCCCAGACGAATCACGAAGGGGAGCTCGTGGAGGCGATCCAGCGATTGCGGGGGTCGGCGGACGGTGCGCTCGTCAACGCGGCTGCGTTCACGCACACCAGTCTGGCGGTGCGGGACGCACTGCTCGCGGTGCGCGTGCCATTCGTCGAAGTGCACCTGTCGAACATCTTCGCGCGTGAGCCGGCGCGCCGTCAATCGCTGCTCGCCGACATCGCGTGGGGGGTCGTGAGCGGATTCGGCGCGGACAGTTATCGCCTGGCGCTGGATGGACTGGTGCGCCGGCTCCGCGTGACGCCCGCCCGTGGCGGCTGACCCGCGTCCGGCGCGGCACGCGGGCGTAGCGGCGCTACTCGCAGCGGAGGGACTCGACGCGCTGCTCGTCACCTCGCTCGCGAATATCCGCTATCTCACGGGATTCAGCGGGTCGGCGGGACTGTTGTTGGCGCACGCCGGCGACCTGCTGCTGGTGACCGACTTTCGCTATCAGGAGCAGGCGGAAGCGGAAGTGGAGGGTGCGGCGCGCGTCGTCGTCGAGCGTACCAGCGCCTGGGAGCGGTTGTTCCGTGAAGTCGGCGGCGGCAACCTCGGGACGATCGGCTACGAGGCGCACGCCCTGTCGGCGAAGGACGCCGAGCGGCTCGCGGTGCTGGGCAAGGGCTGCCATTGGCGCGCGGCGCCGGAGCTGGTCGAGCGGCTGCGGGTCAAGAAGAGCGCCGCCGAGGTCGCGGCGGTGCGCGCCGCGGCGCAGCTCGCGACCCAGGCGTTGGCGACGACGCTGGCGGGAGTGCGCGTCGGTCAGACCGAGCAGGAGATCGCCGGTGCGCTCGAAGCGGCGCTGCGCCGATTGGGGAGCGAGAACCATCCCTTCCCGACGATCGTCGCATCCGGGCCGCGTACGGCGTGGCCGCACGCGCGCACCAGCGGCCGCGCGGTGGCGCGCGGTGAATGGCTGCTGCTAGACTTCGGCGCCCAGGTGGACGGGTATTGCGCCGACATCACGCGCACGGTGCTCGTCGGCGCGCGCGCCACCGATGCGCAGCGCACGCTGTACGAGCTGGTGCGCACCGCGCAACACACCGCGCGCGAGCACATCCGGGCCGGGATGCCGGCGCGGGACGCCGATGCGCTGGCCCGCGATCTCATCGAGGCGCGCGGCTTCGGCGATGCCTTCGGCCACTCGCTGGGGCACGGACTGGGTCTCGAAGTGCACGAAGCGCCGCGGCTGGCCCGCACCAATGCCGAGCCGCTGCCGGTGGATGCCGTCGTGACGGTCGAACCGGGCGTGTATCTCGCGGGCCAGGGCGGCGTACGGCTGGAAGACGACGTCCATGTGGCCGCGAACGGTCCGGTGCTGCTGTCGGATGGGGCCACGGACCTGCTGGAGTTGTGCTGAGCAGCCCCGCTCCCGGGTCCCTCGGGGTGCGGATTGACGGACCTGTTCCCGGGGTGGTCTATTTGGACTCTGTGCCGCGACCGTTGACATGAACCTGGATCTCATCGGGCAGCTGGTCAAAATCCTGCACGATTCCCCCGAACTCGGCGCCATCGAGGTGCGCCGGGGGCTGTTCGGGTTGTGGGCGTCGGTGCGGGTGTCCAAGGCGGGCCACGGGGCGGGCAACGCGTCGGGTCCGGTGGTCGTGACGTCGGCCGCCCCGGTGGCGCCAGTCCCGGTCTCCGGGGGGCCCGGCGGCGCCGCCGCGGCGCACGCCCCCCCGGCGGGGCCGGCATTGCTCGAGATCAAATCACCGATGGTCGGCACGTTTTACAAGTCGCCCGAGCCGGGCGCGGAGCCGTACGTGAAGAACGGCACGCGCGTGGCGCCGGGACAGGTCGTGTGCATCATCGAAGCCATGAAGATCATGAACGAGATCGAGTCCGAAGTGCAGGGTGTCATTCGCGAGGTGTGCGTGGAAAACGCGCAGCCTGTGGAATTCGGACAGGTCCTTTTCCGGGTGGATCCCCATGCCTGACGCGCCCCAGGGCAACGTGCCGCCGTTCAACTTCAAGGCGGCGATCACACAAATGGTCCAACGCAACGGATCGGACCTGCTCCTCAAGGTCGGCCGTCCTGCGACCGTGCGGGTCAATGGCGATCTGGTGGCGCTGGAAACGCAGCCCCTGAAGCCCGAGGAGCTGAAATCCCTGGCGGAGCAGATCATGACGCCGCGCCAGGTGAAGGAGTTCGCCGAGCACAAGGAAGCGGACTTCGCGATCGGTGTGCCGGGGGTGGGGCGGTTCCGGACCAACGTCTACCAGCAGCGCGGCACGGTCGCGTTCGCGTTCCGCGCGATTCCCTACGAAGTGAAGACGCTGCAGGAGCTCAACCTGCCGGCGGTGATGGAGGAGATCGCGTTGCGGCCGCGCGGGCTGGTGCTGGTCACCGGCGTCACGGGGTCGGGGAAGTCGACCTGTCTGGCGGCGATGCTGAACCACATCAACGCCAGCCGCCGCGTGAACATCATCACGATCGAGGACCCGATCGAGTTCCTGCACCGCGACAACCTGGCCAACATTTCGCAGCGCGAAGTCGGCAACGACACGCTGTCGTTTGGATCGGCGCTGCGCCACGTGCTGCGCCAGGACCCCGACGTGATCCTGATCGGCGAAATCCGCGACATGGAGACGCTCGACACGGCGCTCAAGGCGGCCGACACCGGCCACCTCGTTTTCTCGACGCTCCACACCACCGACGCCACCCAGACGATCAACCGCGTGATCTCGTTCTTCCCGCCGCACCAGCACGACGAGGTGCGGCACCTTCTGTCGACGGCGCTGCAGGCGGTAGTGTCGCTGCGACTGGTGCCGCGCAAGGACGCCAAAGGCCGCGTGCCGGCCTGCGAAGTGCTGATCAACACGGCGGCGGTTGCCGACAACGTCCGCGACCTGTCGCGGCAGCTCAACATCCCCGACCTCATCGCCGAGGGTTCGATCCAGTACGGGATGCAGAGCTTCGACCAGTCGCTGTTCAGCTGGTATCAGAACGGCATGATCAGCTACGAGAGCGCGATCTTCTACGCGACGAATCCGAGCGAGTTCGCCCTCAAGGTGTCGGGCGTTGACGCGTCGGGGAGCAAGCTGGGGGGACCAGGAGCCGCGGCCGGCGTCGAATCGATCGGCCTCACGAGCTGATGTTTCAGAAGGTGCTGATCGCGAACCGCGGGGAAATCGCCCTGCGGGTGATTCGCGCCTGCAAAGAGCTTGGCATCGCCACCGTCGCCGTCTTTTCCGAGGCGGATCGCGAGTGCCTCCACGTGCGGTTCGCCGACGACGACGTCTGCATCGGCCGCCCGCCCTCGCGCGACAGCTACCTCAACATCCCGCGCATCATCGCCGCCGCCGAGATCACCGGCGCCGACGCGATCCACCCCGGCTACGGCTTCCTCGCCGAGAACGCCGAGTTCGCCGCAATCGTGCGCACGTCGGGGATTACCTTCATCGGGCCGACGCCCGACCAGATCCGCGAGATGGGCGACAAGGCAGCGGCCCGCACGCGCGCCCAGTCGCTCAAGGTGCCGACCGTGCCGGGCTCGCCGGGACCGGTCGAGAGCCTCGACGAGGCATTGCCGATCGCCGAGCGCATCGGGTTTCCCGTGATCATCAAGGCCGCGGCCGGGGGCGGCGGCAAGGGCATGCGCGTCGCCGCCGATCCCGATGCGTTCACCCAGGCGTTCAACTTGGCGCGCCAGGAGGCGCTGGCGGCGTTCGGGTCCGATCAGGTCTACCTCGAGAAGTACCTCGCCCGCCCGCGGCACATCGAGATTCAGATCATGGGCGATCTGCACGGCAGAGTGATGCATCTGTGCGAGCGCGACTGCTCGATTCAGCGGCGCCACCAGAAGCTGATCGAGGAGGCCCCGAGCCCGGCCCTGACCCAGGAGCTGCGTGACCAGATCGGCGGGTCGGCGGTCGAGCTCGCCCAATCGATCAATTACGCGGGGGCGGGGACGATCGAGTTTCTCCTGGACGAAGACGGCTCTTTCTACTTCATGGAGATGAACACCCGTATCCAGGTCGAACATCCGGTCACGGAGATGTGTACGAATTTCGACCTGGTGAAGGAGCAGATTCGGGTTGCGGCGGGGGAGCCGCTGTCGCTGGTGCTGCACGGCAACCGGCTGCGCGGCCATGCGATCGAATGCCGCGTCAACGCCGAAGACCCGGCGCGCAACTTTCAGCCGTCGCCCGGGCTCATCACCGCGTTCCACCCGCCTGGCGGGCCGGGGGTTCGCGTCGACACGCACATTTACCACGGCTACACGGTCCCGCCCTACTATGACTCGCTGCTCGCCAAGGTGATCGTGCACGGCAACGATCGCGCCGAGGCAATTGCGCGTATGCGACAGGCGCTCGACTCGTTTATCATTGAAGGCGTGACGACGACGATTCCGTTCCTGGGTCGCGTGATGCGCCACCCGGATTTCGTCGCGGGCAAGGTCGACACCAAGTTCCTCGAGCGCGAGCCGCAGCTTCTCACCGATCCGGCATGAAGCTTGACGTGTACTTCACGCCGCTCGGCCTCACGGCAGGAGATCTGGCGGGCCGAGGCGTGATCGTCATCGATGTCCTGCGCGCGACAACCACGATCGTCGCGGCGCTGGCCAGCGGCGCGCGCGGCGTCGTCCCGACGGCGACGTCCGAGGACGCGGTGAAGATGACCGCCAACCTCGAGCGCGATGGCTTCGTGCTCGCGGGCGAGCGCAAGTACCTCCCCATTCCCGGGTTCACCCTCGGCAACTCGCCCCGCGAGATGACGCCGGAACAGGTGAACGGCAAGACCGTCTATCTCTCGACGACCAACGGCACCCCCGCGCTCGTCGCCGCGCAGGGGGCGGACCCCGTGCTCGTCGGAGCGGCGGTCAATTTCTCGGCTGTCGCGGAGCGTGCCGCGACGCTGCTGCGCGAGCGCGGCGACCTCGTGATCATCTGCGCCGGGCGCGAAAAGCAGATCGCGCTCGAGGACGCCTACAGCGCCGGCCGTGTCGTGCGGTCGGCGCGCAAGGGGCTGCGCAAGGTCGTGTTGAACGACAGCGCCGACATCGCCCTCGGACTGGCGCAACGCTATCGCAGCTGGCTCGACGCGTTCACGTCGTCCGACGCGGGCCGCGCGCTGCACGCCCTCGGAATGGAGCAGGATGTGCAGTTCTGCGCCGGCGCCGACAAGTACGACCTCGTGCCCACGTACAGCGGCCGGCTCATCACATGAACAAGAAAGTCCGCGGCGAGCTGTTCGGCGTCGGCGCGCTCGTGCTCGGTCTGTTCGTCGGCCTGACGCTGCTCCCCGGGCACCTGACGGGCGGAGTAGGGGACCGGCTCGGCGCCGTGATCCGCCAGGGACTGGGCGCCGGCGCTCTGCTGATTCCGATCCTGGGCATCGGCTGGGCCCTGGCGGCATTCGGCTGGCTCGGCTCGCTCTCGACCGGCCGCACCGCGGTGTTCGTAACGGGGCTGGTGTTTCTGGTGCCCTATGCGATCGGCGATCTGGGCCGGGTGAACCTGGCGTTCCCAGCCGACTACAAGAACTGGTCGGTATCCCAGCAGCTGGTTGGCATGCTGCCCGGCTGGGTGGCGAGTTTCGCGGTGCGTACCGTGGGATCCGCGGGTGGCGCCTTGATCGGGCTCTTCGCGCTCACGGCG
>DATLVL010000102.1:0-13243 GCA_035577525.1 Gemmatimonadales bacterium
GTCCGCACGCTGCTCGACTCGGCGACGCTGTCGCTCCCCGATACGACCGAATTCTCGGTGCGGCCCTACAGCGTCCGCTTCACGCCCGATTACACGGCGCGTCCCACGATCGGCTACGCGCGGGACAACTTCGGACGGGGCTTCTTCGGCGGGGCGGCGGTATCGCTCTCCGACATGCTCGGCGACCACACGCTGCAATTCGCCGGTGCCGTGAACGGCCGGATCAGCGAAGCGCAGATCTTCGCGGCATACATCAATCAGCGCAACCGTATGAACTGGGGTGTGGGCGGCTCACAGACGCCGTACTACTTCTTCCAGCCCAGTACGATCGACGTCGAAGCCCTCGACACATTGGGCGACAGCGCCGTGGTGTCGAGTCTGAACTTGCAGCGCTACGTGGTGCGCGATCTGTTTGCCGAGTCCTACTATCCGTTCAGCCGCTTCAGCCGTGTCGAGCTGGGTGTCCACGGAGTGAATCTCGACATCGCGACGCTCTCTTTCAAAGACTACTACGACCTCAACAGTGGCCTGTACGAATTCTCGCTCGAAAAGACCGAGAACCACCGCTCACTCGGCTACGTCCAGCCGAGCGTGGCGCTGGTGCACGACAACGCGTTATTTGGCTACGTCGGACCGTTTGCGGGATCGCGATCGCGCTTTGGGGTCTCCCCCGCATTCGGAAGCAAGCATTTCACCACGTTCACGGGTGATTACCGCCAGTATCTGTTCGCGCGGCCTTTCACCCTCGCTATCCGCGGACTGGTCTACGGCAATACCGGACGGGACGGGAACCTGTTCCCGATTTATCTCGGCAGCACGGAGCTGATCCGCGGCTACACCTCCGGATCGATCATCAATCACGAGTGCGTCACCGCACCGTCGGTCAACACGCAGAGCCTCACCGGCTGCAACGAGCTCGACCGGCTGATCGGCACGCGCATCGCCGTCGCCAACGTCGAGCTGCGCTTCCCGCTCACGCGCAGCCTGGTGCTCGGCTTCCTGCCCGTGGGGCTGCCGCCGATCGAGGGAGCGATTTTCTACGACGCCGGCGTCGCCTGGAATTCTGGAGACGTACTGCACTGGCATCTCGGTCAGTCCGGCGGTCCCACGGACAAGGCCCCACTGCGCAGCTACGGCGGTGCGATCCGAGTGAACTTGCTCGGCTTTGTCATCCTGCGGTTTGACGTGACCAAGCCCCTGGACCGCGTGTATAACAAAGCGTATTGGACCGTCAGCCTCGGCCCAACGTTCTAACTCCGCATCACTGCACCACTTGCATTGGCCTCGCCGCATTTTTATCTTGCGGCGAGGCCATTTTGGTTCCTATTCGGTCCCTCCTGCCCCTCGCGGTGCTGGTGCTCTGGGGTTGTCAATCTCGAGCGCCGGGTGCAGCGTCTTCACAATCCGTTGTCAATTCTACGGTTAAGGGACAAATCGGCCCCTCCGGGCGGGGGGCGGCATTCGCCATTCGCGTGCCGACAATCGGCGGGACACCGCTGCTCTATCGCCTCCCCTCCCTGTCCCCGCTCCCCAACGCGCTCCGGGGGAAGTTGCCCCCCATAGAGCGGGTCATCGGCGTCGATCCTGAGGCGGCTCAGCTGTTCGTGCGCACCGCCAAGCGGGTAATTCTCGCCTACGACCTCGAGAGCGGCCGCGTGGACTCCGTCGTCGCCGACGTGGTACTCTCGACACTCGGCCCCGACGGCACGCTCTACGCCGTCGACTCGAAGCACCGTGTGACGACGCTGTCGCGCCGCGTGCGGCTCATGTGGCCGCACCCGCTGGACGGTGACCCCGCGGACATGTTCGGCGCAACGAACGAGCGTCTCGTCGCCACCGTCGGAGGCGCGAAACCCGCGTTGATCGTCGCCGCGGCGGACCAACCGCAGGCCTCGCGTCCGCTCCCCGCGGAAGGGGACGTGGCGGCCAGTCGGTGGGGAGACCTGGTGGCGGTCGCGAGCGACTCCGGAGTGACGCTGCTCGATCCCCTGGGGCGGCGCGACGCGGCCTTCGTTTCGATCTCGGACCATCCGCGTGCGCTGCTCTTTTCTCCGTCCGGGCATCGCGTCTACGTCGGGAGTCGCTCCGGGCTGGGACTGCGGGTGATCGATCGCTACTCCCTGAAGGAAATCGACGGGGTGGCTCTGCCGACGCCCGCCGCTGCGCTGCGGCTCGATCCGCTGGGACAGTGGCTCCTGGCGCGGCCGACAATGGGCGACACGGTGTGGGTCGTGAACCTTCCGATCAAGCAGCTGGTGGGCGGCCTCTCCACGACCTGGCTCGGCGACCTGCCGACGATCGCGCCCGACGGATCGCTGCTGCTGCGCAGCGGTGACGACGTCGCTACGGTGCGTCCCGACTCGCTCACGGAAGTGGGTCGCATCACGAATGCGGCGAGCGATCTCTGGGTCGCGACGAGCTGGGCGCCACGTGGCGCCACCACGCCGAGCTCCGCGGCCGTGGCCGCGAGCGACTCGGGCGCCGGGGAAGGCCCGTTGTATGTACAGGTCTCGGTGTCGCGCAACGCCACTTGGTCGCAGCAGATGGCCGACGAGCTGACGCGTGCCGGATTGGCCGCGAAGGTGTTGCCGCCCGCAACGGCGGATGAAGGCTTCCGTGTGGTGCTCGGTCCCTACAACACGCGCGAGCAGGCCGAAGGTATCGGCAAGAAGCTCGGGCGCCCCTACTGGATCTATCACCCCGGTCAGTGACGCTGCGCCCGCTGCCCCGATCCCGGCTCGACCGGGTTGCGCCGCTGTTGCTGAACGGTTCGGCACTCGTCGCCCTCGTTCCGGCGACTGACGACGCCGAGTGGGCCGCGGAAGCGGCATGGGGTGTGGCGCGGGCTGCGGCGAGCGGCGGAAGCGGCAAACGGCGCGAGGTGGCGCTCGTCGATCTCTGCCTCGAGACGCCGCTGCTGCACGCCTTCAAGCATCTCGCCGCCTCACCCGGTATCAACGAAGCGTTCACGCACGAGACCCCTCTCAACGACATCGCCCAGGACATCGACGGCGTGCACTTCCTGCCGGCCGGCATCCCCGAATCCGACGCCGTCACGGTACGGTCGGCCGCGCGCTGGCGCCGCCTGCACGCCGGTTTCCGCAACGAAGGCGCGCTGCTCCTCGTCTGCCTCCCGGCCGATCACCTGGCCGAGCTCGGCGCCGATCCCGAGGGCGTGATCGCCCTGGCACCGGGCGGCGTGGACCTGGGTTCGACCGCGGGACGCGCGCTGCTCGCCGCCCGGGACCGTGGCGTTGAGCTGCTCGGCGTGGTCCGCGAGCGCTGGAGCGCGGCGACGCCCGCCATGGCGGTGGCCGGGCGGCCGCGGGTGCGCCACGGTCTCGTGGCGTTCGGGCTCGCGGCCGCCGTCGCCGTCGCCCTCCTCATCGCAACCAACAGACCTGGAACCTCGGTACACGGGCCGGGCGCCCCCACCCCCGTAGCACGAGAGCGGTTCGGGACGGCACGGTCGCCCGCCACTGCCGAGCCGACGATCCCGCTGCCCGTGCTGTCCGCCGCCGACTCGAGCGGCTGGATGCTGCAGCTCGCCGCCTACGGCGCGCCGGCGCGCGCCCTCAGTCACGTGGATCGCCTCGTCGCCGCGGATCTGCCGGCGGTCGTCAGCCCCCAGACTCCGGATGTGTCGGGGGCGGTGTGGTATCGCGTGCTGGCGGGGATGTATCGGACGCGCGACGACGCGACGGCGGCACGGCGCACGCTGTGGCGCCGCGGTCTCGCGGCGCGCGGTGAGGGAACGCCGGTCTTCGTCCCCTACTCCGTAGCGCTCGCCCGGCCGGCCGACGCCGACCGGTTGCGCGGTGCGGGATTCGCGAGCGTTCGTTGGGGTGAGCACGGCCCAGTCCTCGTGGGCGCCTTCGAGCATCCCGAAGCGGCGAGCGTCACGTTGACCGCGCTGCAGCGTGCCGGCATCGCCGCCACACTCATTCAGCGCACGGATCGGACCCAATGAGACTGAGCCGGCTCGAGCTGGTGGGCTTCAAGTCCTTCGCGGGATCGGTGGAGCTCCCCTTCGACCTCGGCGTCACGGCCATCGTGGGCCCGAACGGCTGCGGCAAGTCGAACATCTCCGACGCGGTGCGCTGGGTGCTGGGCGAGCAATCGCCGCGCCTGCTGCGCGGCGGCAAAATGGAAGACGTGATCTTCCAGGGCTCCACCGGCCGCCGCCCGGTGAACGTCGCCGAAGTCTCGCTGGTGTTCGACAACTCCGACGGCAGCCTGCCGATCGCCTACCAGGAAGTCGTGATCACGCGCCGGCTGTCGCGCTCGGGTCAGAGCGATTATCTGCTCAACCGCTCACCGGTGCGGTTGCGGGACATCCAGGATCTGCTGCGCGGTACGGGACTCGGGGCGGACGCCGCCGTCGTGATGGAAGCGAAGATGATCGACGCGCTGCTGTCGGAAAAAGCCGAGGAGCGCCGCGCGCTGTTCGAGGAAGCCGCCGGCATCGGCCTGTATCGCAACCGCAAGCAGAGCTACGAGCGCCGCCTCGAGGAAACCGCGGGCGATCTCGCGCGGCTCGGGGATCTCATTTCCGAGGTGCAGACGCAGGTCCGCAGTCTCGCGCGCCAACGCGGCAAGGCCGAACGCTACGAGAAGATGGTCGAGGAGCGCTTCGGAGTCGCGATCACCCTGGTGCAGCGCGAGCTCGAGGATCTCGACCTGGCGCTCGGCGCACTGGGCGTGCGCACGCGCGAGCTGGCGGAGAGCACTCCGGGCGCGCGGACCCGGTTCGAGGAAACCGAGGGCGGCCGGGAGACGCGTGTGCGCGAGCGGCACACCGCCGAGACGCGCCGCGCAGAGATGGAGCGGCAGCTGAGTGAGTCGAAGCTCGAAGCCGAGCGCCTGCAGAGCGACCTGGCGCTGGCGGCGGAGCGGCTCACCAACGCCGCCCAGCGCCGCGACCGGGCGCTCGAGGAGCGCGCCGACCGCGACCGCCGCGCCGGTCAGGCGACGCGCGAGCGCGACGCCGCCGAAAGTGAGCGCGCCCAGGTCGAGCACGAGCTGGCTGGCGTGAGCGCCGAGCTGGCGCGCCGCACCAGCGTCGAGGGAGAAGTCCGCGACCGGCTCGGAACGCTGCGCGACACGGTGCGCCGGCTCGAGACGGAGCTGCAGCAGGTGAGCGAAGCAGCGCGCTCGCTCGAGATCGAGCGGGCAGCGCTGGAGCGCGAGCGCGAAGAGCTGCGTCAAGCGCTGCAGCAGGCCACGGCCGATCGCACCACGCGCCACCAGGCCGCTACGGCCGCGGAGCAGACGCTGACGGGAGCGACGCGCTCAGCGGGCACGGCCGCGCAGGTGGCAGTGCGGGCCGTCGAGACCGTGCAGGTCGCGCGCCACCGCGTGGCGGCGCTCGAGGAACAGGAACTGACCGCGCATTCGGCCCGGCGCCAGGCGGAAAACGCGTGGTCACAGTTCTCGGCCCGCCACGACGCCCTGGCAGAGCTCGATCGCGGGCACGTCGGGCTCGCCCCGGCGGTCCAGGCGCTGCTCGACGCGCGGGCGCGATTCGGCGACGCGGTGCTCGGGCCGCTGTCGGATTTCGTGCGCACCAGCCGGCGCGACGCCGAGCTGGCCGAGCGCCTGCTGGGCGAATGGCTGCAGGCGGTCCTGGTGCGCGACCAGGCGGCGGCCGAAGCGATTCGCCAGTGGCATGCCACGACGCAGCCGGGCCCCTTGGTGCTGCTGCCGTGCACGCCTGGTCCCCGCCTCGCCGCCGATGGGCATCCACTGCGCGACGACCTGCGCGTCGACGGCCCGGCAGTGGCGTGGGTGCGCGCCCTGCTCACCGGCCACGAGGTACTCGATGACGGCCGCACACTGCGGCGCGCCAACGGCGCGATGTTCCTGGACGGTGGCTCGGCGGGGGCCGGCCCCTTGCAGCGCCGCGCCGAGCTCGAGGCGCTGACCACGGAGCTGGCCGAGGCGGCCGCTGCGCGCGACCGCACCCAACAGACGCTCGACACGACGCTGCAGGATCTCACCGCCGCGCAAGCAGCACTCGCGGAGGCGGCCGAGGCCGCTGAGCGGTCGCGGGGCGAAGAGCTCGAATCCGGCGCGCGCAAAGGCGAGGCGGAACGCGCGCTCGCCCACGCGAAGCGCGATCTCTCCGAGGCGTCGACCCAGGCGGAGCGTCTCAATCAACGATTGATCGACGTCGAATCGCGGCTGCGCGCGCTGGACGGGGAGTTGCAGGAGCGCGGCAAGGCCCGACGCACCTCCGATGAGCTGCTCGCCAACGAGCGGGCGGCGTTGGTCGCCGTCGAGACGGAGCAGGAGCAGGCGCGCGAACAGCGCGTGCACTGGCAGGTGGAGGCGGCGCAGATGGAAGCGCGTCTCAGTGCCGCGCGCGAGCGGGCCGAGCGGGCCGGCGGCGAGGCCGATCAAGCCCGGCAGGACTCCACAGCTCTGGTAGAAGAGGTGACGCAGATCGACCGAACCACGGCGGAGCTCACGGCGCAGCGCGCGCAGTGGCAGGACGCTCTACAGGAGCGCAAGATGGCGCTCGCCGAGCTCGAGACGGCGACGCGCGATGCGGCCACGGCCGTGACACAGGCCGAAGCCGCCGTGGCCAGCGCCGAAGCGGGGGTGGAAACGGCGCGGACCGCGCTGACGGCGCTGAGCGATGAAGAGCACCGGCTCGCCGTGGAGCGTACCGAGCTCGAGGGACGCAAACGGGCGACGGCCGAGCGGGTGGAGGCGGAGTGGCGTAAACCGCTGGCCCAGCTGCTGAAAGACGCGCCCGACGTCGCGGGCGACCTGGAGTGGCTGCGCTCGGAAAACGAGCGGCTGCGCGGCGCCATCGACGCCGTGGGCCCGGTGAACGCCCTGGCGGTCGAGGAGCACGCCGAAGAAACGAAGCGGCTCGAGTTCCTGATGACCCAGCGCGACGACCTGGTGGCCGCGCGCTCTTCGCTGCAGCAGGCGGCGCGCGAGATCGACCAGACCGCCAAAGCGCTGTTCCTCGAATCGTTCGGCAAGGTGCGCGAGAACTTCCGCACCGTGTTTCAGACGCTGTTCGGCGGCGGCGAGTGCGACGTGCGTCTCGCCAACGAGGACGGGCCGCTCGAAAGCGAGATCGAGATCCACGCGGCCCCGCGCGGCAAGCGCACGCAGCGCATCCACCTGCTCTCGTCCGGCGAGCGCACGCTCGTCGCGGTGTCGCTGCTGTTCGCGATCTTCCTCGCCTGCCCGAGCCCCTTCTGCCTGCTCGACGAGGTGGACGCGCCGCTCGACGACGCCAACGTGGGACGCTACGTCCGGCTGCTCGCGGAATTCAAGAGTCAGACGCAGTTCATCGTCATCACGCACAATCCCCGCACGATGCAGGCCGCCGACGCCGTGTACGGCGTGACGATGCAGGAGCCCGGGGTCTCGACTATCGTCGGCGTGCGTCTCGGTCAGCTCGCCAAGACCGCCTGACGTCTGCATGCCCCGGAGTCGCCGGGCTCGTGGACGATGGTCCCGGGCCGCCGCTCTCGTCGCCCTCGCCATCCCGGGGGCGCTGACCGCTCAGCGACCCGTGATCTCCGCGCCGCTCGCCCGGGCCATGACGAGCGGCCGCGATACCGTGTTCACGGTGTGGATCTTCGTGCGACGCGACGTCCCCCTCACGGACGCAACCCAGCGCCTCCGCGCGGCTGGAGTGATTCCCCGCACCACCAGCCGCTGGTTGTACGCCGTCAGCGCGAGTGTGCCGGCGCAGGCGCTCGTGGCGCTGGGACGCGAACGCTGGATCGGTCGCATCCAGCCCCTGGGGCGCTGGCGGCGCAGTGCCCAACCGAACCGGATCGACGAGTGGACCGTCCTGGCCGGGGACACCTGCGCGGCCGGCGGCGACCCGACCTACGGTGCCTCCGAGATGCCGTATCGCCAGCTGCACCTGCGCCCGCTCGCCGACGCCGGAGTGAACGGCAGCGGTGTGCGCATCGCGATCCTCGACGCCGGCTTCAATACCCAGGACCCCGTCTTCGCCGGCGTGACGCTGACGGCGCAGCACGATTTCGTGTTCGGCGACTCGGTGGTGCGCGACGAGCCCAACGACCAGCCCGGCGCGCAGTTCCACGGGACAGCCGTCTGGTCGCTGTTCGCGGGACTGGTCCCGGGGCGGCTGGTGGGGATCGCGCGTGGCGCGAGCTTCCTCCTCGCCAAGACCGAGGACATCCGCTCGGAGACGCGCGTGGAGGAGGACAACTACGTCGCCGCGCTGGAGTGGGCCGACTCGATCGGCGTCGACATCGTGTCGTCGAGCCTCGGCTACCTGTCGTTCGATAACGGCTTCAGCTACACGCCGTCCCAGCTGAACGGCGACGTCGCCGTCACGTCCGTGGCCGCCGACTCAGCCGCGGCCCGTGGCATTCTCGTGGTGACCGCCGCGGGCAACGAGGGTCCCGGGTTCCGGACCCTCGTCACTCCCGGCGACGCGCACTCCGTCATCACCGCCGGCGCCGAAGACTCGCTCGGCACGATTACCGGCTTCTCGTCGCGCGGGCCCACCGCCGACGGACGGCTCAAGCCCGATCTCACGGCGCCCGGTCTCGATGTCTGTACCGACGCCGGCGGGTCGCTGGGCCGGCTGGCCGGGACATCGTTCTCGACGCCGCTGCTCGCGGCCTCGGCAGCGCTCCTGAAGCAGCTGCATCCCACACTCAGCCCGCTGGCGATGCGCGACGCACTGCGTGCGCACGCGTCGAACCACGCGACGCCGGACTCGATTCGCGGGTGGGGGCGTCCCGACGTCACCGCCGCGGCGACGTTTGCCGACGGGGTGACGCCGCTCGAGCCGCTGCCGCCCACACTGGCGTCGATCACGCCGGATTTCGCGTGGTCGGTCGGAGCGATCCCGGGGTTCGCGCAACCGGTCACGTACCGTCTGCGCATCGCCCGCGATTCAGCGTTCGCGACGGTGGTCGTCGATACCCAGCTCAGCATCGCGCAGTATCCGCTGCGGCAGCCGCAAAAACCCGGTGCCCCGCTGTTCTGGCGCGTGGAGGCGATCAGTGCGACGGCGGAGTCGGCGTCGACCGGCGTCGTGGGGCCGATCGGCGTTCCCGCCTGGGCGCGGCTCACCTCGCTGGCGGATACCGGTGGATCGTCGACGCCGGACACACAACCCACGTTCACCTGGTCGCCCACGCCGGTCGCGAACCCGCCCGGTCCGTTTCACTTCGACGTGTTCGTGTTCCGCACCGGGAGCCCGATCCCGGTGTTCGGCGCGGGCGGGCTGACCGACACCACGTTTCAGATCCCGCGGCCGCTCGAGCGCAACGCGACCTACCGTTGGGAGCTGATCGTTCACGCCGGAGTGGATACGTCCCGCATTGCCGCGCCGCGGCCGTTCGTGATCCTCGAAGCCGGCGCGCCGCCGGCGACGCTGCTGTATCAGAACTTCCCCAATCCCTTCCCCTCCGCCACGCAGGCGGCGACATGCATCTGGTTCGACCTCGCCACCGCGAGCCAGGTGGAGCTCGACGTCCTGACGCTGCGCGGCGGTATCGTCCGTCACGTGCTGCCCAGCTCGAGCGTCCCGGCCATTCTGGCACCCGGCCGCTACGGCCGCGGCACCACCGGCGCGAGTCTCTGTGACGAGCGCTTCACCTGGGACGGCCGCGCCGATGACGGAGAATGGCTTCCCGCCGGGGTCTACCTGTACAAGTTGAAGGTGGGAAGCCTTATTCAGTTCAAACGACTCGTCTACCTCGGAAGGACGCGCTGATCCCGTGGAGCTGATCACCATCGGCACCGGCACTGTGGCCCCTTCGGCCCACCGCACCTCCGCCGCGCACTTCGTGCGCCGCAACGGCGTGCAGCTGCTGCTCGATTGCGGCCCGGGGACTTTGCACCGCCTCGCGACGTTCGCGATCCCGTGGCCGTCGATCACCCACGTCGCGCTGACGCACTTTCATCCCGACCATTTCGCCGACCTGCCGATGCTGGTGTACGCGCTCAAGTACACGACGCGGCCGCCGCGCGAAGATCCGCTCGTCATTCTCGGACCGCGCGGCGTGGTGCGCCTGCTCCGCTCGCTGGCGGAAGGCTACGGCTCCTGGCTCTTGGACCCCGGATTCCCGATCGTCATCCTGGACGTCCAGCCGGGCGAGCCGTTTCCGCTCGACGGCGAGCTCACGCTGGAAGCGTTCCCCGTGCCGCACACCGAGGAGAGTGTGGCGCTCGGCCTGACGGCTCCCGAGGGCCGGCTGGTGTATACGGGAGACACGGGGCCGTCGGACGAGCTGGCCCGATGGGCCAAGGGCTGCAGCCTGTTGCTCGCGGAATGCTCGCTTCCCGAATCCATGGCGATCGACATCCATTTAACGCCCGAGCGAGCCGGCGAGCTGGCCCAGGCGGCGGGAGCGAAACGGCTCGTTCTGACGCACTTTTATCCCCCCGTCGAAACACCGGATCCGGCGCGCAGCGCGGCGACCCGTTTCACGGGTCCCGTGACCGCGGCGACCGACGGGGAACGGTTCACCATCTGATGAGGGGATGACGTCGTGCTGATCGTGATGCGCCACGGGGCGACCGAGGAAGAAGTCCAGCGGGTCATTACGGTGATTCGCGACATGGGGTACCAGGCGCGCCCCATGCCGGGCTCGCAACGCACCGCGGTGGGCCTCGTGGGCAACGATGGGCGGGTCGATTCCTCCCGGCTCGAAGGACTCGCCGGCGTCCAGGAAGTGATCCACGTTTCCCAGCCATACAAGCAGGTGAGCCGCGAGTGGAAGCCGGAAAACACCGTGGTGCGGTTCCCGGGCGGCGTCGCGATCGGCGGATCCGAGGTCGCGGTCATCGCCGGTCCCTGCTCCGTCGAATCGGAGGCCCAGGTCATCCAGGCAGCCCGGCACGTGCGCGAGGCGGGTGCAGTGATTCTACGCGGCGGCGCGTTCAAGCCGCGCACGTCGCCCTATTCGTACCAGGGGATGGGGCGGCCGGGACTGAAGCTGCTCGCCAAAGCGCGCGAAGAGACGGGGCTCCTGATTTGCACCGAGGCGATCGACGTCGAGGGCGTGGGATGGGTGTCCGAGGTCGCCGACATCATCCAGATCGGCGCCCGCAACATGCAGAACTTCTCGCTGTTGCGTGCGGCGGGACGCGCCGGCAAGCCGGTGCTCTTGAAGCGCGGCATCTCCGCGACGATCACGGAGCTCCTGCTCTCGGCGGAGTACCTGCTCGCCGAGGGCAACCACGACGTGATCCTCTGCGAGCGCGGCATCCGCGGGTTCGATACGGCCACGCGCAACGTGTTCGATCTGGCCGCGATCCCGGTGGTGCAGAAGCTGTCCCACCTCCCGATCATCGCCGACCCCTCGCACGCCACCGGGCTGCGCGACAAGGTCACTCCGATGGCGCGCGCCGCGGTCGCCGCCGGTGCCGACGGACTCATCGTCGAGGTGCACCCCAACCCCGAAGAGGCGAAGTCCGATGGCGCCCAGTCACTCTTCCCCGACCAGTTCGCGCAGCTGATGCGCGAGGTCCGGGTGATTGCGGAGGTGATTGGGCGGCGGGTGGCGGAGCCGGCGCAGGTGGGGGCGTAGAACAAAACAGTATGTCCAATGTAGAATGTCCAATGTCCAATCACGAACTCAAGGCGTTCTCGGCGGTCGTCATCGGTGCCGCGGTTGTGTTGGGCTTCCGACCGAGCATCCAAGACCCGTGGCCTGTTCTCGACCACGCCAGCGCGACCTATCAGACGGTGCAGACGCTCGCCGCGGATTTCGTCCAGGTGATCGAGAATCCGATGGTGGGGCCTCCGGACACGACGCGCGGCCGCTTGTACCAGCAGCGACCCAGCCGATTCGCGATGCGCTTCAGCGTCCCGCCAAGCGACCGCATCGTGGCCGACGGGAAGTACCTCTGGCTCTACACGCCGAGTACCACGCCGGGCCAGGTCATCCGCAGCCGCATCCCTGACGCCGGGACCACGGGCCCGAATCTCATCGGGCAGTTCGTGGAACGCCCGCGCGAGCGCTACACGGCGCGCTATGTGCGCGCGGACTCGACCGCGGCCGGATGGACCGATGTCGTGGCGCTCACCCCGCGCGACTCCACCCTGCCGTACTCCGGCGCGACGATTTGGGTGGGGCGCGGCGACGGCCTCGTGCACCGGCTCGAGATCGACGAGTCCGGCGGCCAGGTGCGCCGGGTGTGGTTGTCGCGACTGCAGCTCAACGTCCAGGTCCCCGCCGCCGAATTCCGCTTTACCCCCCCCCGCGGCGTGGCAGTCGTCAACCAGTAGTCAGCGTCCGCTCCAGGCGGGCGAGCATGTCGGGGGCGAGACCGCGGCGGCGCGCCAGCTCCAGCACCGCCCGCCCCAGCTCGCGATACAACGCCTGCTCCCTCTCGGGGAGCGCCCGCAGGTGGCGGGTGAGCGTGTCGACGTCACCACGCACGACCGGGCCCGTGAGCGCGCCCTCGGGGCCGGTGCGGGTCAGGTTGTCGAACGTGCCGCGCACCAGCGGTGCCAGAGCGGCCCAGGCGTCCTCCCGGCTCAAGCCCGCACGCTCGAGCAGCTGCTGCGCGATCGCCTCCACTACCACGAAATAGTTCGATGCGAAGACGGCGCCGGCGTGATACAGCGTCTTGTGCTCCGGGCGCAGCTGGAATGGATGTAGCCCGATGTCGCGCGCCAGCCGCTCCGCCGTCTCGACCGCCCGCGGGTCGCCTTCCACAGCGGCCCACGCGCCGCGCACGTGGTCCGGAGTACGTTCCGGCTCGACCAGTGTCTGCAGGGGATGCAATGAGCCCAGGGCGGCGCCGCTGCCGCGCAGGCTCTCGAGGGCGCTGTGGTCGAGAGACCCCGAGAGATGCAGCACCACCTGCTCGGGTCGGACGGCACCGGTCGCGCTCAACACGCCGGCCAGCGGCGTAATGGCATCGTCAGGGACAGCGCAGACGATCACTTCGACGCGATCGACCCAGGGTGGCGCCGCGCCGGCGGCGCCGGTCGTGAGCGTGAGCGGAACGGGAACGGGCTTGGCGCGCCGCCCGTGCAGCCAGACGTCATGTCCGGCATGCACCCAGGCGAGCGCCAAGCCCGTTCCTGCCCGACCAGGGCCGATCACCCCCACCCGAACGGTGGAGGTGGGGCCCGTCACGGGCTGCGCGTCTGCGCCGCGGAGGCGGCCGCGAGCGAGAGCAAGTCCTGCGGCGAGCGGGCCCGCCGCGCCAGCGTGAGCGCTTCCTGCACTTGATGGTCGTCCTTCATCCGCCGCAACACTTCGGCCGACCG
>DATLVL010000103.1:0-11787 GCA_035577525.1 Gemmatimonadales bacterium
CTGCAGCACTCCGGGTCGTGCTCGCATCACGGTGGTGTCGCCGAGTGGTATCAATAACCCTCACGCTTGAGGCGTTATGGGCATACTGGACTCGCTGAAACAGGAAGCGATGGCCGCCGTGAACAAGTTCTCCGGGGACCATCCGCAGCTCGGGACGGAGATCACCAACCTGGTGCACTCCGGGCCCGGAGGGCTCTCCGCATTGGTGCAGCAGTTTCAGAACAACGGGCTCGGCTCGATCATCAATTCCTGGGTGAGCACTGGCCCGAACCAGCCGATCACGGCGCAACAGATCCAGCAAGCGTTGGGGAGTGACAGGATCAAGCAAATCGCCGCCCGCATCGGGCTCGATCCCACGGCCCTGAGCCAGAAGCTGTCGACGGTCTTGCCGCAGATCGTGAATCACCTGACGCCGAACGGGCAGCTGCCGGCGACGCCGCCGCCCCAGGCGCCGCCGGCACCGCAAGCGCCGGCGCGCTGAAGCCGGCGCACTGATCGCAGCGAGCAGGCGCCCGGGCATGGGGGCCTGCTCGTTGCGTTGTGCGACGCCGGCGCATATTGAACTTCGACTTCTTCTATCGTATTTCGTAACCGCCGGCTTTCCAAGCGGACAATCACTCATTTCGCAGACGGCTCCCATCGAAACGTTGGGCACGCGTCATCTGGTATTGGTCCTTGGGGCATTGGGCACCGCCTGCGGCGGTCCCACGGCGGCGCTGCCGGGGTATGCACCCGACGTGGTCGTGTCGCCCCGGCGGGCGACCCTCGTGCCCGGGAGTACGATTGGCCTGACGGCAATCGGCCCGACGCACGCGATCAACTGGACCAGCCTGAATCGTGGAGTGGCCACCGTGGATTCGTTCGGTACAGTACGCGCGGTCGCGCTCGGCGTGGCGATGATCGTCGCCGCGGGAGGGAACTCGGGGAAGCTGGCCGACACCGCAACGGTGGCGGTCGATCCGCCGCTGCGCTCGCTCGCCAGCGTGCACCACCTGCTCGTCGGCGTCGCGGTCGACATGAACGCCTTCCACAGCGACGCACACTACTCCCAGACGCTCGCCGCCGAATACAGCAGCGTCACGCCGGAGTGGATCATGAAGTTTGGGTCGATCCATCCCGGCCCGAATCAGTATTCCTTCGCGGACCCCGACTCGCTCGTGAGCTTCGCGTTGACCCACGGCATGGTGGTTCACGGCCATACCCTGGTGTGGGGTGCGGCCCTGCCCGCGTGGGTCAGCGGTGGCACGTTCACCCGGGATCAGCTGCTGAAGGTGCTCGGGGACCACATCGCAACGGTCGTTGGCCGGTATCGCGGCAAGGTGGCGTCGTGGGACGTCGTCAACGAGGTCGTTGGTGACACGACGCCGCTGCGCAACACGCTCTGGCTCCAGGTGATCGGCCCGGCCTACATCGACTCGGCCTTCGTCTGGGCGCATCGCGCCGATCCGGGGGCGAAGCTGTACCTCAACGAGACGCACGCCGAGGGAATCAACGCGAAATCCACCGCCACCCTGACGCTGGTGCAGGCGCTGCGCGCGCGCGGGATTCCGATCGATGGCGTCGGGTTCCAGGCCCACTTCGCCCTCACTCCCCCTCCGCCCACTGCCGCCGATCTCGCGGCCAATCTCGCCCGGTTCGTGAGCGCGGGGTTCGATGTCCGCGTCAGTGAAATGGATGTGCGTATCGCGGATTCGGCCCAGGCATCCGCTCTGGATCAGCAGGCCGCCATCTACCACGATATGCTGGACGCGTGCCTGCGCGTGTCGCCCCACTGCACTGCGTTCACGACCTGGGGATTCACCGACCGGCACAGCTGGATCCCCAAGTTCTATCCGGGATACGGCCGCGCCCTCCCATTCGACGGCACCTATCAGTCGAAGCCGGCGTACACGGCACTCCTGACCCGGCTGCAGCAACCATGAGGGGGCAACCCGCGGCGGACTGAGCGCGGCGGAAGGGCGTGGCGGCCGTGTGGCGATCAGGCAGCGCCGAGGGCGTCCCGCAGGATCGTCACGATGCGTTTCGCAGAGCGACCATCCCACAGCTCGGGACGTCGGCCCCGCTTCCCTGCCCCCCGCATGACCTGGAATGCGGCGTCCGTAATACGCACCGGATCGGTTCCTACTACGACGTTCGTGCCCTCTTCGACCGTGATCGGTCGTTCGGTGGTTTCGCGGATCGTGATACAGGGTACGCCCAGGGCCGTCGTTTCCTCCTGCAGGCCGCCGCTGTCGGTCAGTACCACCGTCGCATCGACCCAGAGATGGAGAAAGTCCATGAACGAGAGCGGCGGGGTCAGCGCCACCCCGGTCCCGAGGTCGATCCCGTACTTGTCCAGGTTGGCCCGCGTCCGTGGGTGCAGCGGGAAGACGAGTGGCAGCCGCCGGGAGATCTCCCGCAGTGCGGATGCGACTCGGGCAAACACCGCCGGGTCGTCGACGTTGGACGGCCGGTGCAGCGTCACGGCGCCGAAGCGGGGCAACCGCGCCCGGATCGCCGCAGACGCGAACCCGGAAGTATCCGTTGCGGCGAGCCGATCGAGCTGATACAGCAGATTGTCGACCATGACGTGTCCCACATGGTGAACGCGCTCCCGCGGCTTCCCTTCGCGCAACAGATTCGTCACCCCGCTCGGCTCGGTGGCGAAGCACAGGTCCGCGATCGAATCGGTGACGATGCGATTGATTTCTTCGGGCATGGTCATGTCGCCGCTGCGCAGGCCTGCTTCGACGTGCGCCACGGGAATGCGCTGCTGCTTGGCCACGATGGCGCAGGCCAGTGTGGAATTGACGTCGCCCACCACCAGCACCAGGTTCGGGCGCGCCGTCTGGCAGTATTGCTCGAAGGCCACCATGATCTTCGCCGTTTGCTGGGCGTGCGACCCGCTGCCCGCTCCGAGACAGACGTCCGGCTCGGGAATGCCAAGCTCAGCGAAGAAGACGTCGTTCATCTCCGGGTCGTAGTGCTGACCGGTGTGGACGATCTGGAAGCCGAGTCCTCCCTGCCCGTCCTGCTCGCGCAGGGCGCGCGCGATCGGAGCGATCTTCATGAAGTTGGGCCTGGCGCCCGCCACGATCGCGATGGTGCTCATTCGATCGAGGCTCCATGAGCGGTGACCGCCCGCTGCGCATTCTGCACGTCATCTGGTGGGGGGAGATCGGCGGCATTGCGTTGAATCTCGTGGACCTGGCGCGACATTGCCGCGCGCGCAACCATGTCATGGAGGTCTGCGTGGTCACGCGATCGAGCCAGCTCATCGACACGCTCGCCGATCAGCACGTCCGTGTGCGGGAGCTGCACGCGCGCTCCGGGTTCGACCTCCCCGCCTTTGGGCGATTGTACCGGCTGCTGCGTCGCGAGCGCTACGACGTCGTGCAGGATCACACGGGGAATCTCCTCGCGGCGCTCGCCATTCTCCTCGGGGCGCACGGGGCGCGGACGGTGCATCAGGAGCACGGAGCGATCAACAATCCCCGCCTCAAGGCGCGCAAGCGATCGTTCTACAGGGTCTTCGGCGCCCGCTACGACCGGTTCGTGGCGGTCTCCGCGCAGGCTGCCCGGGACATCATTCAGGCGGGGGCGGACCGACACCGCGTCCAGACCATCACGAACCCGGTGGATCCCGCGCGGTTCTCGTCCGGCCAATCGCGGCAGGACGCCAAGCGCGCGCTGAGCCTTCCCGAGTCGGCGGCGACGGTCGGCACGGCGTGCCGCTTCGCGGCCGAGAAGGACCTCGACCTCTTCCTGGAGGTCGCGGGCCGTATCGCGCGGCTGCGCCCCCAGACTCGCTTCGTCATGGTCGGCGATGGGGAGGAAGCGGAGCGGTTGCGCCGCGTCGCCGGCGACCTGGGCATCCACTCGTCCGTCACGTTCACGGGCATGCGCACCGACATGGCAACGGTGTGGCGCGCGTTCGACGTATACCTGTTCACCTCCCGTTTCGAAGCCTTCGGCCGGACGCTGCTCGAGGCACTGGCCTGCGAAACGCCGATCGTCGCGGCCGTGCCGATCGCCGGGGGAGCGATCGAGGTCATCCGCGACAGTCCAGGGATCCTGAGCGTGGCGGACCGGGACCCGGAGCATCTCGCTGCCGAGACGGTCGGGTTGCTCGATGCGCCCGCCGTCCGGGATGAGAGGGGACGCCGCGGACGGCAGTGGGTGACGGAGCATCACCATGTGACGCAATGGCTCGAAGCATTGGACGACCTGTATCGGCGGCGTTGAGCCGCGCCGCTCAGGACGGCGCACCGACGGCGTCCAGGAATCGGGTCACCATGGAGGGCATCGACGCCACCCGATAGAGATGCTCCCGGGCGATCGCGCCCATCCCCGCGCGTTTCTTCTGTGACGCGAGCAGCTGGGACAGCTTGGCGGCGAGGTCCTGGACGTCGCCCCTTCTGAACAACAGCCCGGTCTGTTCGGGGATCAAGAGATCCCGCTCCGTCCCATCGCCCTCGGAGCAAATCACCGGCAGCCCATATGCCATCGCCTCGTTGATGGCGAGTCCGCCGAGCGCAGGGAGCACGAAGACGTCGGCCAGGGCGAAGTAGCGCCCCGAGTCGGTGATCACTTCACCGACGAAGTAGACGTCGGGGATGCCGAGACGCGAGACCATTTGGACCAACCGGCTCATTTCCGGACCGTCGCCCACGAGGACGAGGGCGACGTCCGTTCGAGCCGACCGGACCAGGTGGAATGCCTCGATCAGGAGGTCGTGCCGCTTCCGGTGCGTCAGGACGCCGACCGACAGAACCACCAGTTTGCCGTCGAGCCCGAGCGACGCCCTGGTCGCCGGCGCGAGCGTCCGATAACGCTCGTACTGCTGCTGGATTTCGTCCGTGTCGATGGTGTTCTGCACGATCGTGCACAGCGAAGGATCCACGCCATACCGTGTCAGAAATGCCTGCGCGTTCGTACCATAACACAGGTAGCCGTCGGCCAACCGCGCGGTGATCCGGATGAACAGCCGGCGCAGGCGGGCTGGGAATCCGCTGATGATGTTCCGCTCCCACCCACCGGCCCAATAGAAGACGCGGGTCGCCCGAAACTTGGCATAGAGGGCAATCAGCACGTTCGAGAGGATGCCGAAATTCCCTTCGCAGACGATGACGTCGTAGCGGCGCCGCAGCAGATGCCTCCACATCCCCCATTGGAAGAAGACCTCGGCCCCGAAGACCGGCTTTCCGAGCGTCGTGATCCGCACGCTTTGAAAGGACCACTTCGCGTCCGCGAACTGGCCGTTGCCGCGACGGATGGGATCCTCACCCCCGTGGAAGACGGTCAATTGCACACCCGGCATACGGGCCAGTCGTTCGTAGAACGACACCCGGTAGTGGAACAGGTAGTTCCAGAAGATGGCGATCTTCACGTCACTCACTCGCCCGGTTCCACGCCAGGAGGCGGTGCAGCTGTTCGGCCCGGAGCCGGGCAACCACGATGGGGTCGTGCAGCCGCGGCACGCGCTTGAGGGCTGCGAGCAGGTATCCTCCCCAGAATGCGAGGCCGCCGATGATGTATGGCGGCTCGAGCATGCGATACACGCCGCGCGCCAGCACAAAGAGCGGGTGTGAGCCGATAACCCACGCCCCGCGGCCCCAATGCACTTTCCCGCGGAACCCGCCGTCCCGGCCGCCGTGCGGTCGCCGGTGCAGCACCGGCAGCCTGGCGAGCGCCGAGATCCGCCACCCCAGCGTGCGCAGCTTGACCTGGTCGACGATGTCCCACCCCGACACTTCCTCGAGCCCGCCGATGGCATCGAGGGCCTCGCGCCGGAAAGTCTTGAGCGCTCCGACTACGTGATTGGGCGACACGCGGGACGGCACGCCCCCGCGGGCGGCGTCCTGCAGTACGCCGCCCGCTTCCCCGACTTCGGGATGCTCGTCCAGGTGCCGCAGCACGGTCGCGCAATAGTGCTGCGGAAACACCAGGTCCGCGTCGAACTTCGAGACATAGGTGTAGCCATCGAGCCGGTGTTGGTGATAGGCGAATGTGAACGCCCGGGCGACCGCCGGACCCATGACGTCATCCGCTCGCGCCGCGTGTCGCAACAACCGCACGTTCGGATGCCGCCCGGCCAGCGTTTCCACGATCCGGCCGGTATCGTCCGTCGATTCGTCATCCACGATCACGATCCGGTCCGGGGGCTCTGTCTGCCGGAGCAGTGAGGCCAGCATGTCGCCGACGAACCTGCCCTCGTTCCGCGCGGGAATGATCGCGAGATGGCGCATGTTACCCGGGCACCCGCACATCGTATTCCCGGCGCCACAGCTCGAACAACGCCAGGGCGAAGAGCCGTTTCGCGTTGTTGAGCCCGCGGCGCTGACCGCGGAGCAACCGGTCCACCACGGTGCGGTCGAATAACCGCACATCGGACTCCGCGAGCACGCCCGACAGGTACGTCCACCACGCCCCGCTCCTGCTCAACCAGTGGGCGAGCGGAACGGAGAATCCCTGTTTACGGGTGACGTCGAAGCCGCGCGGCAACAGCCGGGCGGCGAGCCGCTGCAGCAGGATCTTGCGGCGCGAGTGCCGAGCCAGCGCCGCATCGGGCACCGCGCCAAGCGCGAACGCGACGACGGGCGGATCGAGGAACGGCGCCCGGACCTCGAGCGAGGCGAGCATGCTGGCCCGGTCGACTTTGACGAGTACGTCGTCGGGGAGATAACGGCGGAAGTCACCGACCATGGCGCGGCGCAGTGCGGACAGCTGCGGCGGGCCGGCGGCAGCCTTGGCCGACTCGGGCGACTCTCCCGCGAGTAATCGTCTCCGGCCCAGGGGTCCGAGCAGCGCCGCCCGCGTCGCCGCGTCGAAATAGAGGTCCACCTGAGCCAGGGCGCGGTCCGCGCCGTCGTCGAAGCCCACCAAATGGTTCCGTCCGGGCGTTCCCACCGGCAGCGCCCTGCCGACGGTGGCGAGCGCTTGCCGCAGCGGAGCCGGCGCCCGCGCGCGCCACTGCTCGACCAGCGGGAGCCAGGAGTAGTAGCGGTACCCGCCGAACAGCTCGTCGCCGCCGTCGCCGCCCAGCGCCACCGTGGCGTGTTGCCGGACCAGCGTGGAGAGCAGGAACGTCGGCAGCATGGATGAATCGCCCATCGGCTCATCGAACTGCCGGGCGAGGAGCGGCAGCAGGTCGGGCCTGATCTCCCCCGCTTCGAGCACGTGGTGGTCGGTGCCGAAATGCGCGGCCACGAATGCCGCGTGGCCCGATTCGTCGTATCGCCCGTGACCAGGGAATGCCACGGTGAAGGTGCGCACCCGGCTCGTCTGTACTGCCGCCGCCGCAGTAATCAGGCTCGAATCGAGTCCACCGGAGAGCAGCACGCCGACCGGCACGTCGGCCACGAGCTGGTCACGCACCGCCGCGGCGAGCAGCCGCTGCAGCTCGTCGGTCAGCCCGTCAATCGACCCGGTGGCCGGCGGCGACACGATCTCCGGATGCCAGTAACACCAATGCGTGGCCGTGCCGGTGTCGAGCGACCAGCTCAAGGCGTGTGCGGGGGGCAGCTTGCGGAGCCCCCGGAGCATGCAGCGAGAGCTGGGGACGAACGCGTAGGCGAGGTAGTGCTCCAGCGATTCGAGATCGAGCACGCGCGGCACCGCGGGATTGGCCATCAACGCCTTCAACTCCGAGGCGAATTGGATCCCGCCGCGCTCGTCCAGCCAGTAGTAGAGCGGCTTCTCCCCGCAGCGGTCACGCGCCAGCAGGAGGCGCCGGTTCCGGCCATCCCACAGCGCGAACGCGAACATGCCGCGCAGACGCGCCAGGCAGTCGTCCCCCCACCGCAGGTAGGCGTGGAGGATCACCTCGGTGTCACTCGAGCCGCGAAACGGTCCCGCCTCCGACTCCAGCTCGCGCCGCAGCTCGCGATGGTTGTAGATCTCGCCGTTGAACGTGATGCACACGCGCGCGGCCAGGTCCTCCATCGGCTGATGGCCGGTCGGGGTGAGATCGATGACGGCGAGGCGGCGATGCCCCAGGCCGACGCGGTCGTCCGCGGACCACCAGACGCCGGCGTCGTCCGGCCCGCGGTGACCCATCGTGTCCCGCATCCGGGACAAGAGCTCGAGGTCCCGCGCCGGCGCACGCGACGCCATCCCGACGATGCCGCACATCGCTAGGCCAGCACCCTGGCGTAGAGCCCTTCGAGGCGACGAGCCTGAGTCCAGCCGTTGAAGCACCGCTCGACTCTCCGCCGTCCGGCCTCCCCCATCCGATCGCGCAGCGCGGGGTCGAGGAGCAATCGCACGATGCGATCGGCGAGCGCCGCTTGATCCCGCTCGCGCACGAGCAGCCCCGATTCGCCGTCCGCGACGACCTCCGGAATCCCCCCGACCCGTGTTGCGACGACCGGCAGCGCCATCGCTTGGGCCTCGGCGCACACCAGGCCGAATCCTTCCGCTTCTTCGGTCGGCAGGGTCACACTGGGCGCGCACAGGACCTGGGCGCGCGCCATCCAGTGGATGACATCCTCTTGCGACAGCGATCCCAGGAACCGGCAGCGGACCCCGGTGCTGCGCGCCAACCGCTCGAGCGACGGGCCGAGCGGTCCCTCGCCCAGGACGACCAGCTCGGCCTCGGGATGGACGTCCTGAACGCGGCGCATCGCGCCGATGAGATCGAGGCACCCTTTCTCGGGGGCGAGCCGTCCGACAAAGAGGACGAGCGCCTCCCGAACCGTGGCGGGGTCCGGCTGGAAGCGCTCCAGATTGATGCCGGCGTAGTGGACGACGGTGCGATCTGCGGGATATCCCTGTGCCAGAAGCCGGTCGCGCACGAACCGCGACACGGCGAGAAACAGCCGTCCGTCGTGTTGCAGCGCCGCCCGCTGCTCGAGGTAGCGTCGGTGCAGAAAAAACGAGCGTCGGGCGGCCCGGTCGGCCATCGTGGCGTCGTAGCCGTGAAACGTGGCGACCAGCGGCACCCCGAGCCGTTGCGCCAGGGGCAGGACGAGCGCGGCGTCGGGGCCGAAGTGAGCGTGGACCAGGACCGGAGCGATCTCCGCCAACCGCCGGCGCAGGCCCGGTGCGAGGCCGGAACGCTTGAACAACAGCTCCCGCACGCGCCCCGCGGCCCCACCCGTGTTCACCACCACGCGCCGCTCGACTGGGACCTCGACCGCGTTTTCGAGGCGACAGCCGACGTACCACGGCTCGAACCGCTGCAGCGCTTCGCTCTGGTCCCGGATGAAGGCCTCGGAGCGACCGAGCAGCGCGGCGCGGAAGACGGCCACGCGCGGCCGATCGAGCGGCGCGGGGGCAGGCATCCAGGCGCGGTCGCCGGGAACGACGCCGGCACGCAGTGCGTTGCTAGACGACATGCGGCACCACGGGCCTGCTCGTCGATCTCCGGGCGCCGCTCGGCTCCCTGATGGCCAGCCGGCCAATCAGCGTCAGCGAAAGGAACGCCGGAATCGTCGTCTCGAACCAGAACCCGAACGTGATCATGTTGACGCAGGACCAGACGAGAAACGCAAGGGGAAAGAGCGACACCGCGCTGCGGGAGCGGCGCACGTTGGTGACCGCCGTCCAGAGGCTGGATCCCAGCAGGAAGAGAAAGAGCCCACAGCCGACCACGCCGAGATCGATCAACATTCCGATGTACGCGTTGTGCGAGCTGCCGACGATCCATCCTTGCGACCGGGCGATCTCCAGAATGTGGACCGGCTCCCAGAAACTGTCATAACCGTACCCGAGGATCGGGCGATCGGCGGCGTAGCGCAGGAGGTCGTGAAACAGGTCCGTCCGGCCCGTCATCGTGAACAGATCAAGCGTGGTTGAGCGCCCGAGCGTCGCCCACCGTTCGGCATCTACGGACAAATCGGGGACGAAGATCACGAGGGCGAGCAGAGCGGTCCCGACCGCGGAAACCGACAGCAGCGCCCCGCGGCCGCTGAAGCGCAACATCGCCACGACGAACAGCGCCGCACTCAGCCCGAACAGCGAGCCGCGCGACTTGGTCAACAGCAGCATGACGACCCCGACCACGGCCAGCGTCGCCATCAGCGCGGATCGTCGACCGGTGAACCGTTTCGCCAGCACCGCCGACGAGATGGTGAACAGCGTGCAGTACAGGGCCATGGAGTTCGGATGCACCGACCCGCGAAATCGAAAGTCGGGATCGAACGGGTGCATCGTCCCGAGCACGACCTCCGCCGCCACGCCGAGCAGAATTGTGGTTCCGGTGAGCACCACGGTCGCCCGGACGATGGTTTCGAGATCCCAGCAGCGCGCGACGCCGAACGCGGCCAGCACGAGCGAACAGAGGACGAACACCTTGCGGCTGGTGAGGAGCGGATCATCGCTCCACAACGGACTCGCCAGCGCGAGCAGGAACAAAGCGGTGGCGGGTATGGCGATGGTGGGAACCCAGCGACGCTCGGCGCGACGAGAGAGAAAGACGGCCACGGCACCATAGAGAAAGAGGGCGACCACTCCCAGCCGTCGCAGCATGTTGCCGGACTCGATGGTGTCGAGGGCCGCACCGATTTCCGCTTTGTGCTCCTGCAGCCCGTAGCCGGAAATCGGCGACAGCAGGTCGTACGGCTCCAGCACCGCAAGAATGACGTACAGCACCAGCAGCGCGAGCCACACCCTCCCCTGCAGGTAGGGAGGAGTCCTCGGTGGGTCGGACCACCCGACCGGCTCTGGACTCCACGCACGCCCCACAGCAGCTGAGGAGGCCATTACACGTGCTGTCGCCACCGGGCGGCGACAAATTCCGTGGCCATGAGGGGGAGGACAAACCACGGCTCCAGCAGGTAGCGCTTCCACAGGCGCCGCGGCTCCGCGATAAGCCGGAACCACCACTCCAGTCCGAAGCGGCCTGCCCAGCGGGGCGGCGTGGGAATCGCTCCGGCTGCATAGTCCACCGTCGCGCCGGCAGTGAGCACGACGCAACTGGGGAGACGCCCCAGGTTGTCGAGAATCCAGTGCTCCTGGCGCGGCATTCCCATCCCGACCATCAGGAGCTGCGGCTCGAAAGCGTGGATGCGCCGCAGCACCGTACGATTCTCCGCCCCATCACGCGTCGCATCGAAGAACCCGGGCAGGGTTTCGAGCACCAGCCCGGGGTGGCGCCGTCGCAGGGCGGCTGAGCCGCGAAATCCGGCCTGCGCTTTCGAGCCCAGGAACAGCACGCGCCACCGCTCGGCCGCCGCGGTCGCCAGCAATGGATCGATCCAGTCGACGTAGGTCACCCGATGCTCGCGCCGCAGCGGCAACCCGAGGAGGCGGGCGGCCAGGATGAGCGACATGCCGTCGACGTGCACGAGGTGCGCCCGCGCGTAGAAGGCGCGCAACTTCTCGTCCCGCTGATGCAGATAGATGCTGTGCAGATTGTGGTTGGCGATGATGCGCCGCCGCCCCGAGCGAACCCCCTCTCGGACGGCGGCGGTCAGGGGGGCCATGGACACCGCATGCACCCGAGCTCCCAGCAGCCGGTACGACCGCGGCTCCGCTCCAAGACGGGGCGGCCAAGCCGAGTTGGCCGTGGACCCTCGCATCATGACGACCGCTCCGAGACGAGGGTCACCACGCTGGCTGGAAGTGGGTCGTCAGCATGACGGGCAAGCACGATCAGGATCGACCAGAGACTCACGGCCAGCGCGCCGTCGGAAGCGAGGCTTGCCCAGGCGGCCCCGACCCAGGAGTAGGCGGGGATCAGGATCAAGTTCAGGGCGATGTTGAAGGCCGCGACGCCGACCTGCGCCGCGGTACGCAGCTCCTGGTGCCCGGCGCCGGTCAGGGCATCGGCCGCGAAGGAGTGCACCGCCCGCAGGGTAGGCAGCA
>DATLVL010000104.1:0-3905 GCA_035577525.1 Gemmatimonadales bacterium
CGAGTATTGGGTGAAGGCGGCGTCGCTCCTCCACACCACGCCCGACGGCGCTAGTGACCTTGCCGATTCGCCCCTCGCGCGCAACTACTTCATCTCCAGCCACATGCACGGCAGCGCCTCGTTCCCGCCGGGACGGGGCTCGTGCCAGCAGCTGCAGAACCCGCTCGATTCGGCACCGATTCAGCGTGCGCTGTTCGTCGCGATCGACGCGTGGGTGACGAAGGGCACGCCGCCGCCGTCGAGCCGGGTGCCGCGGCTCGACAACGGCACGCTGGTAGCGCCCCTGCCGCAGTCGGCAATGGGCTTTCCGAGCATCCCTGGCGTGACCTACACCGGGCTCAAGACGACGCGCTACCTGTTCGACTACGGGCTCAACTTCTATGAAACCGGCATCGCCACGGTCAACCCGCCCGTCTTCCCATCGACCACCCCGTCTTACCAGGACGATTCGCGCAACGGGCCGATTTACCCGAGCTTCATCCCGAAGACCGACTCCGACGGCAACGACATTGCCGGCGTGCGCCTGCCCGACGTAACGGTGCCGCTTGCGACGTACACCGGCTGGGCGCTGCGCGCGGGGCCGCAGGCGAACGACGGCTGCGAGAGCTCGGGTCAATACGTGCCGTTCGCGAGGACCGAGGCCGAGCGCGTCGCCGCGGGCGACCCGCGTCCGTCGATCGAGGCGCGCTACCCGTCCTTCGCCATGTACTTGAGCGCCGTGCGCCGCGCAATCGACGCGCTGGTCAAGGATCGCCTGATGCTCTGCGAAGACGCACCCGTCGAGCAGGCTCGCCTGCTGCAGCGCGGCCTCGACGCGGGCGTGCCGGCCCCGAAAGGCAACCTTCCCCCGCACGACACCGTGCCGCAATGCCTGGGCGCGAACAAATGAGGAGCTCTGCCATGCAAACGCCGTATCCCAAGCCCGCCCTCGGCGCGATCGCGCTCGCCGTGACCCTGGCCTGGCCGGTTGTGTCCGAAGCGCGCGTGACCAACGTGATCGTCGACACGATCGAGTCGCCGTTGTGCACGGCGCGAAATGCAGCCCGCGAGTGCATCGCCACCGATCCCAATTACGAGGCGATCACCGGACGGGCGTTCGGGGCGCTCGACCCGATGGACGAGCACAACGCGCTCATCACCGATCTCGCGACTGCGCCGCGTGTAGATGGCAAGGCACAGTACGTGGCCTCTTTCTTCGTGGTGAAGCCGATCGACATGTCGAAATCGAGCGGCCTGCTTTGGCACGACGTGCCGAACCGCGGCGGGCGCATCACGATCACGAGCGATCTGCGCACGCAGGGCGACGTCGGCGTCTCGAGCGGCTGGCAGGGCGACAACGCCGGGGCGACCGCGGTGCCGGCAGACGCCTCCTCGCCGACACCCGTCAAGTCGCCGAGCAGCAACGAATGGGTGAAGACGCCCGTGCTCAGCGGCGTTACTGGTCAGATCTTCGGCCGCATCGTCAACCGCAGCGGCTTGAATGCGGCGCCGCTCAACGTGATGGGCAATCCGATTCCCTACTTCCCTGCGAACGCGGCCGACAACAGCGGCGCGACGCTGAAGGTGCACCTGAAGGAAACGGTGAACGGCATCGTCACCGAGGGGGAAACGATCCCGAACGCGGACTGGAAGTTCTGCGGCGGCGGGACCTTCGCGGCGCCCTTGCCGGTGACCACCCTGCCGGTGCAGGTGTGCATGCGGAACGGGTTCGAAGGGGACAAGCTCTACCAGCTCACGTACACGGTCAAGGACCCCTACGTCCTCGGGGCGGGCACCGCGGCGTTCCGCGACGTGGGCTCGTTCTTCAGGTACGCCAATGCAGACGAGCTTGGCGATCCGGTGGGAGACCCGAGCGGGCGCCTCAAGACGCTCGCCGGCAGGATCAACAAGGAGATCATCCGCGGCTCGTCGCAGTCGGGCAATTTCACCCGCCATCTCATCTTCCTCGGCATGAACGAGGACGAGGCCGGACGCATCGTGCACGACGGCGCCTGGCCGCTGATCGCCGGCCGGCGCGTAGCGAACAACTCCCGCTGGGGCCAGCCCGACGGCGTGCTCGAGCTCTACCAGATGGGGAGCGAAGGTCCGCAGTGGTGGCACAGCTTCCCGGACAAGGTGCGCGACCTCCATCCGGGCGGGATTCTCGATCGCTGCAACCGCACCAATACCTGCCCGAAGATCATCGAGACGTTCGGCGGCTCGGAAGTGTTCGCGCTGAAGATGACGCCCTCCTGGGTCGGCACCGACCCGAAGAACGACATCCCGCTGCCGCCGAACGTGCGGCGCTATTACCTGCCGAGCTCGACGCATGGCGGCGGAAACGGCGCCATGAACCAGTCGCCCAGTCCCGCAGGCGCGGGTTGCCCCGGCAACAACTGGGGCACGGGTACCCTGCGAGCCAATCCGGTGCCGGCCACTCAGCTCGTCAACCGCATGCGGGTCGCGCTGCGCGAATGGGTGCTGAACGGCACCGAGCCGCCACCGAGCAAGTGGCCGCTGATGCGCGGTCCGAACAACGAGCGCACGCTGGTCGAGGCGAACAAGGCGGCGATGGGCTTCCCGAGCGGCGTGCCCGGCATCCCGGATTCGATTTTCCTGCCCGAGAACTTCGCCTTCCCGATTTTCGACTACGACTGGGGTCCGGAGTTTGACCACTTCAACGCGACCGGCAATCCGACCAACGCGCCGCCGATCATCGGAGCCGTGGTGAAGATCATGGTCCCCAAGGTGGATTCCGACGGCAACGAGCTCGGCGGCGTACCGACCGTCCTGCGCGATGCGCCGCTAGGGACTTACCTCGGCTGGAACATTACCTCTGCCGGGTTCCACTTCGGGCAGGTATGCAACTACGTCGGCGGCATGGTGCCTTTCGCGATCAAGAAAGCCGATCGCCAGCCCGGCGACCCGCGCCCGTCGCTCGAAGAGCGCTATGGCAACCACGCCGGCTACGTCGCCGCCGTAAGGAAGGCGGCCGACAACGCGGCCTGCCAAGGCTACCTGCTGGCAGGGTCCGACGCGGCGAAGCAGGGTGCGAAGTGCACGGGCTCGATCCCCGCCGGCTTCCCGGACGACTGGGTCCAGGTGGTGCAGCAGGCGAGGGACAGCAACGTCCTGTGCACCACGTTCGATACTCCCACGCCGCCCGCGCAGCCCAAGTGCATCGATCCTGCGCCGTGAGCGGCGTTAAACGATAAGGCGACGCAAAAAAAGGGAGGCCGAGAGCCTCCCTTCTTCTTTGCTCAATGACTGTCGTGGCCGCGGCCGCCGTGGCGCAGCTGGCCGCGGATCTCGCCGGGCGTATTGACGGCGGTGTGCACGTTCGCGTAAGTGGCGCCCGCGCGAATCGCGCGCAGCAGCTCATCGAACTCACCTGCGGCGATGCCCTGCCCCGTGACCGTGAGGACCTGGTCCGGACCAATCGTCCCGCTGACTGTCCCTTCCTGCGGACACATAGGCGTCACGGCGGCCACGGCGGCCGGAGCCGGCACCGCCGCGGTCTGGCAGAGCCAGACCACGATGCCGCCAACCGTGTGCCTTTGGCCGAAGTGGATGTGCGCCTGCTGGACCGCGCTCTCGAGGCCGCTATAGCTGAGCGTGTAGTCGATGACTCTGCTTCGGTCGTCGATATCGGCGCGGAAGCTGCCGCTCGCGACGCTCGAGATCGCGCCCCGCAAGGCGGGCGGGACGACCGGGGTAGCGGCGGCGTTGCCGGCGATGAAGTGCACTTCGTTGTAGCTCGAAAGCCGCGCGCGGAAACTGTCGGGCTTGCCGTCGTCCGCCGTGGCGGTGAGACCGAAGGTGAGAGCGGCAAGGGATGCCGCGAGCGTGCTGCGCTTGAACGCTGTCATAGTGTGACTCCCCTTGAATGCGCGTGTTGGTGCGCGTTACCGTGAACACCCTACCAC
>DATLVL010000105.1:0-6226 GCA_035577525.1 Gemmatimonadales bacterium
GCGCCGGGCTGCTGGTATCCAGCTCGTCCTGTGGGTCGAGCGGCCCGGTAATGCTGTCGTTCTGTCCCCAGCTCAGGTTGACGTTCAGCGCCAGCTCACGCTCGGCGCTCTTGAAGAACGAGTGGTTCAGGTTCAGCACCGCCAGCCGCTGCCAGGCGTGGAAGCCGCCATACAGTGCCGGATCGCCGATCAGGGCGCCGGGGGTAAAACGGCCCTGTTGACCGCTCGCCAGACCGGTGAGCGCAATGCTCGATCCGGCACCGTACGAATACGACAGCTTGCCCTGCGTCTGCAGATTGTCGTTCCAGTTCATCGGGAGTCGGAGGCCCTGGCAGGCGAAGCCGAAGTTCTTCGCCGCGTTGCAGCTGCCGCTGTACTGCACGAACTTGGGAACGCTGACGGAGCGGCCGTTGCCGTCCACCACGGTCGTATCGATGCCGCCGAGCACGTAGGTCGGAACCTTGTCCTGGTCGCTCGCGCCGAAGCCCGAGAGCTGACCTTGCGCCACGCCCGACAGGAAGAAGCGCAGGTTGGGAATGGCCGGCACCGGGCCGCCGAGCGATCCCTCGAAGCGGTTGAAGCCGACGCTCAGCGAGTTGCCGAACGGCTCGTCGGTCTGGTAGTTGAGCGCCCCCTCGAGCTTCGAGCCGCCCGCGCGGGTAGTGAACGATACGACGCCCGACTGCGCGTCGCCGAACTCCACGCCCATCGCTCCGGTCGTCACCGACGCTTCTTCCACGGCGTTCGTGCCGACGGTGATTGCCTGACCGCCGGTCTGCTGGCTGCGCACCGGCGCGCCATCGATGTACACGTTCTGCTCTCCGGGACGACCGCCGCGGATCGACACGCCGAGCGCCGATCCGGATTCCACCACGCCCGGCTGCAGCGCGATCACGTTACGCACGTCGTCGACGGGAAGCGTGTTGATCGTCTGCCCGGACACGATCGACTTCGAGGCGACCTCGTCGCGCGGCACGATGGGATTCGCGGCCGCGGTCACCGTCACCCCCGCCACGGCCACGGCCGAGGGCGAGAGCTTGACGTTCAGGGTGATCGTCTGGCCACCGAGCACGCGCACGTTCTGGACTTCCGTAGGGGCGTACCCGATGAATTGTGCGCGCACCGTGAAGCTGCCCACCGGGACGTTGTTCAGGAAGTAATAGCCCTTGGCGTCGGTCATGGCGCCGAACGAGGTGCCCACGACGACGATCTGGGCGTTCGCCAGCGCGCCGCCCGCCGCGTCCGTCACGGTACCCTCGACCTTGCCGGTCGTCTGCTGCGCCGCGAGTGGCAGCGCCGCGAGGACGACAGCAAGGAGTTGACTGCAGACCGTCTTCACACAACGTGTCATGGCAAGCGTCCTCCTGGATTGTGAACGCGGATCGATCCTCTCGACGCGGAGAGGCCAGTGAGGCGATGCTAGCGAACGGAGGGAGGTGGATTCAACGGGGCTGCGACGAACGGCGATCCCGCGCGACGGATGCGTCGCCGGGCGGGACGGGCGCGGCCACGCGCCCGCGACACCATTTCGTCGTGCCGGAACCGCGATTCGTCGCAGTCGCCTTGTTCGGATGTCGCAGACGATGTCGATTGTCCGTTTATGACCACAGCTCCGGGACGTGCCGTCGCGATCGGCGCCTTCGCCGTCGCCACCCTCGACATGCTGGATTGCGTCGTCGTATACGGACTGCTGCGGGGCGTCACCGCGACGCAGTGCTTCCAGGGCGTCGCGTCGGGATTACTCGGCCGCGCATCGTTTCAGGGGGGCTGGTCTAGCGTCCTGCTCGGCGGCGTCCTGCATCTGTTCAACGCCGCCGTGATCGTGACGGTCTACTCCCTGGCCAGCCAGCGGATCGCACTGCTCACCCGCCGGCCGGTGCTCAGTGCCGTTCTGTACGGCTGTCTCGTGTTCATCGTGATGAATTTCGTGGTGGTCCCGCTCTCGGCGGCGCGCGTGATGCGGATTACGCTCGTGAACCTGGTGAACGGGTTCCTGGGCCACATCATTTCCGTGGGGCTTCCCTGCCTGTGGGTCATCCGGGCCACCCGTGCGCGGGAGACGGCGCCCGCGTGAGGTGCCGACTTCACCTACCGTCGTCGCCCGCAGGGGCCCATCTTCTCGCAGCATGAATCCCACCGTTGTCCGGCAGCGGACCCCCTGGGCACTGATCTTCGGGGCGTGGACGGCGTACGGCGTCGTCCAGGCGGCGGAGGCGTTCATCAACTACCAGATTCGCGGCACGCCCGTGCTCTGGTGGCAACCGCTGCTGGCGCAGCTACCCCAGGCATTCGTGTGGGCCCTCGTCACCCCCGTCATCATGTGGCTGGGACGACGCTTCCCGATCGTGGGGCCGCGGTGGCCCCAGCACGCCGCTCTGCACCTCGCGATCAGCATCTCGTTCGTATTCCTGCAGGACGTCGGGTACGCCTACCACATATCGAACATCTGGCCCTCCACGCGTCCGGTCATGGCGGTAGCGCTGCAACTCTTCATCGTCTGGGCGTTGTCTGACGGGTTGCTGTACTGGATGGTGCTCGTCGTCACCTATGCGGTGGACAGCTACCGTCGCTTCCGGGAACGGGAGCTGACGGCGTCGCAGCTCGAGACGCAGCTCGTGCAGGCGGATCTGCAGGCGCTGAAGATGCAGCTGCAGCCCCACTTCCTTTATAACGCGCTGCACACGATCGGCTCGCTGGTCCGGACCGGCGACCGTGAGAACGCCGTGCGGGTGGTCGCGGGCCTCGGCGGGCTGCTGCGCCTGGTGCTCGATCACGCCGCGCAACAGGAGGTGCCGCTCAAGCAGGAGCTCGATTTCATCCGCAGCTATCTCGAGATCGAGCAGATCCGGTTCCGCGACCGGCTCCAGGTGACGATCCACGCCGAGCCCGACGTGCTCGACGCCAAGGTGCCGCACCTCATCCTGCAACCGCTGGTCGAGAACGCGATCCGCCACGGCATCGCGCCGCATCTGTTCGCCAGCAAGGTGACGGTCGCGGCGCGCCGCGCCAACGGCCGGCTCGAGCTCGTGGTGCGCGACGACGGGCCGGGCACCGGCTCGGGCGATACGGCGCGTCCCGGGATCGGGCTCACGAACACGCGCGCCCGGCTCACACGTCTGTACGGCGACGATTTCGGCCTGGCGGTCGAAAACGCCGCCGGCGGCGGACTCGAGGCTCGCATCGAGCTGCCGTTTGCCCTCGCACCCGCCGACTGGGTCGGGGAAGCATGACCACCGCACGGGCGGGCATCCGCGCGCTCATCGTGGACGACGAGCCCGCCGCCCGGGACGCGATCCGCGCGCTGCTGGCCGGGGATACGGAGATTCACATCGTGGGCGAGTGCGCCGACGGCCACACCGCGCTGCGCGCCATCGCCAACACGTCCCCCGACCTCCTGTTCCTCGACGTGCAGATGCCGGAGATGGACGGCTTCACGATGCTGCGCCAGCTCGACCCGGCGCGGCTCCCGGTCGTCGTGTTCGTCACCGCCTTCGATCAATATGCGCTGCGGGCGTTCGACGTCCACGCGACGGACTATCTGCTGAAGCCGTTCGACGACGACCGCTTCCGCGATGCGGTGTTGCGCGCCAAGCAGAGCGTGCGCGCCGGACAGTTGGGACGTCTGAGCGGGGAGCTGCGGGCGCTGCTCGACGGCGTGATTCCGGGGGCCGCGGGAGTCCGGTCCGCCGCCCCCGGCGGGCCGTATCTGAAGCGCCTGGTGATCAAGTCGGGCGGACGCGTCACGCTGCTCAACGTCCGCGACATCGACTGGATCGAAGCCGAGGGAGACTACGTCAAGATCCACGTCGCCAAGGCGTGGCACCTGCTGCGCGAAACGATGAAGCGGCTCGAGGCCCAGTTCGACCCGGCGCGCTTCGTCCGTATCCATCGCTCCACGATCGTCAACGTCGAGCGCATCAAGGAGCTGCAACCGTACTTCCGCGGCGAGTACGTCGTCATTCTGCAGGATGGCAAGAGCCTCAAGCTGTCCCGCGGCTACAAGGAGCACCTCGAGTCGGTGCTCGGACGGAAATTCTAGCCATGGACCCTTCACCCCCGGACCGCACCATGAAGCAGCCCCTCCGCCTCCTCGTGTCGCTCGTGCTCGCCTGCTCGTGCTCCCCTTCCCCACGTACGGCAGATGTGGCGCAGACGCGCAGCGCGCTGCAGGACGCCGACCGGGCGTTCAACCAGGCGACGGCCCAGCGGCGCGCCGAGGGATGGATGCAATTCATGGCGCCGGATGGCGCGCTCATCCGGCCTACCGGTACGCTCACCGGTCCCGCCGTCCGCGACGCCATCACGCGAATGTTTTCCGACACCTCCTTCACCTTGACCTGGGAGCCGGTACAAGCCGACGTCGGCGCGAGCGGCGATCTCGGGTACACGATCGGGCACTGGGAGGCGCACTTCCGTACCGACAAGGGCGCGCCGGCAAGCAGTACGGGACGCTACCTCACGATCTGGAAGCAGCAGGCTGATCGCTCGTGGAAGGTGGTGCAGGACATCGGCGTGCAGGATCCGGCCCCGGCGGCGCAGTGAGTGCGCCCCTGCCGTTCAACACATTCCCCTAACGCATCATCCAACAACGCGCGTTAGTATGGTGGCATGGCCGCACCGCACCCCTCCGGACTCGACCACCTGGTCGACCGCAAACCCCGCGACGACGAGATCGACGTCTTCGGGCTGACGCACAAGGGTTTCGTGCGCGAGGTGAACCAGGACAATTTCCTGATTGCCGGGATGCGCAAGCAGATGCAGGTCCACCTGACGAGCCTTCCCGACCCCGATGCAATCGGCGGCAACGAGCGCGTCGCGATGTTCGGCATGGTGGCCGACGGCGTGGGCGGCGGGCCGCGCGGGGAGGTGGCCAGTCGCTTCGCGGCCGAGGCGATCACGCGCTACGTCGCCGAGTCGGTGCGCTGCTACTACGCCGCCGACCTTACCGACGAGATCGCGTTCCTGCGCTCGCTCGAAGAAGGCGCGCTGCAATGCCACATGGACCTGACGCGCCGCGCGCAGGACGATCCCGACCTCGAGGGCATGGCGACCACGCTCACGCTGTGGATCGGGGTGTGGCCGCGGGCGTACCTGCTCCAGGTGGGCGACAGCCGCTGCTACGTGTTGCGCGGCGGTGAGCTGACGCAGATCTCGCGCGACCAGACCCTGGCGCAGGACCTGGTCGATCAGGGTGTCTTCACACGGGCCGACGCCGAGCACAGCAAGTGGGCCAACGTCCTGGCGAGCGCCATCGGGGGACCGGAGGCGGCGCCGATCGTCACCCGGCTCGAGCAGCACTGGGGCGACATCGGCCTGATGTGCAGCGACGGCCTCACGAAACACGTCCCCGACGACCGCATCCGCGAGCGGCTCCTGTCGATGACTTCGGCCCGCCAGGCGTGCGAGCGGTTGCTCGGCGACGCGCTCGACGCCGGCGGCACCGACAACATCACCATTGTCGTAGGTCGGACGATCCGGCGGGACTGAGCCTCGAACGCTACGGTTGGGTGATGCCCAGGCGCTGCAGCGCCTGACGCGAGGGCCCGAATCCCGGATCGACCTCCAGCGCCCGCCGATACGCGGCGACCGCCGCTTCGCGCTTACCCGCAGCCAGCAACGCCTCACCCAGACTATCGAACGTGTTCGCCGAAGTTGCATAGACCCGGGTGTTGAGGCGAAAGACGGCGAGGGCGCGATCCCCCTGCCCACCCGCGAGCAGGCGGTACCCGAGCGCATTGATGTCCCGCTCGAATGAACGAAACCGATTCGCCACGGCTCCCTGCGCGGCGCGGAGCGCTTGCTCGGCGCCACTGGAGTCCCCGGAGGCCATGAGCTGCTCTACGCGCGTGGCGACGGGTGCAGCGGTGTCCGGAGCAACGATCGCCTGCCAAGCCGGGTCGATCCCTTGCCGGTAAGAGGCCGACGTCAGTGGCGTATAGACGGCCGGCGGCACGAACGCCCGGTCATCGAACTCGTTCGGCGCCTGATGAAAGACGGTCGAGATCTGCACCGTCACATGCAGGTTGGGGAGCAGGAGCGGCCGATGATCCCCATACTGGCTCGGCCGCTGTCCGCTGGGCTCGCCCACCAGCGTCGCCTGAGTCCACCATTCGAGCAGGTTGGTGAACTGCTGGCCGGCCGAAAACGTCTTGCGTCCGATGACAACGAACAGCTTGTCGGGACGGTCGAGAGCGGGGCGGCGCAGGATCTGCTGAATCGGATACCG
>DATLVL010000106.1:0-6319 GCA_035577525.1 Gemmatimonadales bacterium
GCAAAGGGCTCCACGCCAAAGCCGGGTCGGCGGCCTTGCATACCGGCGACCTGGGCGTCGCCGCGCAGGAGTATCGCGCCCTGGCCCACGACGATCCCAGCCGCACCGATGAAGCCGCCGACGGACTGGAGCGTACCGCCAAGCAGGCGGGGGGACTGAACGACCGCACCGCCCTCGCTCAGGCATTGGACGGCCTGCGCGAGATCGCCCCCTCGCGCTCGCTCGGGCCGTACGCGCGAATCGTCGCGCTCGACGCCGCCACGGCAGGGAACACTACAGACGCGATGGCGTACCTGCCCACGGCCATCGCCACCGCTCCCGACGCGGCTACTGCCGACTCGCTGCTGTACGTGTACGGCGAGGCAGCCGCATTGGCGAAGGATTGTGTGACCGCCGCGGCGGTGTTCGAGGGGGTGGTGCGTCGGCAGCGGCAGCCCGCCGTGCAGGATGCCGCCCGCGAAGGGATGGCCCGCTGTGCCTTGATGCGCGGCGAGGCGATCCTCGCCGCGGGTCACCCGGCGGACGCCGAGGTCTGGTTTCAGAAGGCGTCCACGCCCGGGGCCGGGAGCGAGGTGTCACGGGCGGCGGCGCTCGGCCTCGGCGACGTGGCGCTGGCCCGCGGCGACCTCACGACGGCGGTCGATTTCTACCAGCAGGCGCTCACGGGCGGAATGCCGGGAGACACTTTGGCGCAGCGCGCACAGGAAAAGCTCAACGCCCTCGGCAAAGCAGATACGGCGCCTCAGCAATGAGTCACGCGATGCGAGGCACCCATCTGCTCCTGCTCGTCGCGCTCACCGCGTGCCATCATGGTCCGCGACAGGTGACGACGTTGAGCCCCGCCGCCCTGCTGGTGCAGGCACGGCGGCAGTTCCACGCCGGCGACATGAGCAGGGCGCTGCAGAGCTACCGCCGGCTCCAATTCGAGCTCGCCCCCAACGACTCCACTCTGGCGGAAGCCCACTACTATGTGGCGGAAGCGGAGTTCCAGATGGGCCAGCTGGTGGAAGCCGCTCACGATTTCCGCGAGACCGCGGATCAGTTTTCGCAGAGCAGCTATGCGGCCACCGCGTTGCTGCGTGCCGGGGACGCGCAGCTGCGGATGTGGCGCAACCCCGAGCTCGATCCCAGCTACGGCCAGTCGGCGCTCGCGACCTATCAGGAGCTCGCAGGCCGCTATCCCGGCACTGACGCGACGGCGCGCGGGCAGGCCCACGTGCACCAGCTGCGCGAATGGTTCGCCGACAAGGGCTACAAGAACGGCATGTTCTACTTCCGCCGCGGGGCGTACGACTCCGGCATCATTTATTTCAAGGACGTCCTGGCGAACTATCCCGAAACCCCGCGGGCCGTCGACGCGTTGCTGCGGCTGGCCGACAGCTATCGCATCATCGGATACAAGGAAGAGCGGCAGGAGGCGTGCGCCCACCTGCGCCAGTTCTATCCGCAGGCTCAGAATATCGAGCGGTCTTGCCCGCAGGCCGCGCCCCCGGCCGGCACCACGCCCTGAGCGCGTGGACGCGCTGTTCGGCGGCTCGTTCGATCCGGTACATCTGGGACATCTCGTGGTCGCCGAAGCCGCCGCGGAGGTGTTGGGCGCCCGCGTGCGCCTGATTCCCGCTCGCGAACAGCCCTTCAAGCGGGGCGCTGCGGTTGCCACGCCGGCACAACGCGCCGAGATGCTCGAGCTCGCCGTGCGCGGCAATCCCCGCCTCTCGGTCGAACGCATCGAGCTCGAGCTGCCCACCCCGTCCTATACCGTGCGCACGCTGCGCGCGCTGGCGCAGCGCGAGCCGGGGAACCGATTCACGTTACTGTTGGGGGCGGATGCCGCCCGGGATTTGCCCGTCTGGCACGAGGCGGCGGCGCTCCCCGGTCTGGCGGACGTCGTGGTGTTCGGCCGGACCGGGCAGGCGCCGGCGCACGATCTGCCGATCCAGCGGGTGATCGACGTGCCCGCAGTCGAGGTGTCGGCGACGGAGATCCGGCGGCGGGTCGCTGAGGGCCGCTCGATTCGCTATCTGGTGCCCGACGCGGTGCGCGAGTACATCGCCGCCCACGGGCTGTATCGCAAGAGTTGAGGACCGATGGTCAAAGCAATGATCACGAAGGTGTTCGGGTCGCGGTTCCAGCGGGAGATGAAGCGCATCCGCCCGCTGGTGACGGCGATCCACCAGCACGAAGTCCGGCTCAAGGATCTGTCCGACGGCGAGCTGCAGGGCCAGACGGCCCAGTTCCGTCAACGGATCGCCGAGCAGACGGGCGATTTGGCCGCCGACGTCGAGCGGCTCAAGACCGCCAAGCACGACTGCCCCGACGCCGAAGAGCGCGCCCGGCTGTCGGACCAGCTGGGCGAGGCGGAGCAGCGCTACAGTAAGGCGCTCCAGGCGGCGCTGGACGAGGTGCTGCCGGAGGCGTACGCCACCGTGCGCGAGGCGTGCCGCCGGCTCGTCGGGTCGAAGGTGATGGTCACCGGTCACGAGCTGACCTGGGACATGGTGCCCTACGACGTGCAGCTCATCGGCGGCATCGTCCTGCATCAGGGGAAAATCGCCGAAATGGCGACGGGCGAGGGCAAGACGCTCGTCGCGACGCTGCCGCTGTACCTCAATGCCCTCGCAGGGAAGGGCGCGCATCTCGTCACGGTCAACAACTACCTGGCGCGGCGCGATTCCCAGTGGATGGGCCACCTCTTCACGTGGCTCGGCCTGACCGTCGGCTGCATCGACGATACCCAGCCATCGTCGCCCGAGCGCATCGCGGCCTATCGCTGTGACCTCACCTACGGCACCAACAACGAGTTCGGGTTCGATTACCTGCGCGACAACATGGTGGGGCGGCTGGAGGAGCGGGTCCAGCGCACGCACTACTATGCCATCATCGACGAGGTCGACTCGATCCTAATCGACGAGGCGCGCACGCCGCTCATCATTTCGGGAGCGGTGGGCGCCGAGTCGGACGTGAAGTACGCGCAGTACAACGCGCTGGTCGTGCAGATCGTGCGCCGACAGACCGCGGTCGTGAACGACCTCGTGGCCAAGGCCGAGCCGCTGCTCGAGGATCCCAAAAACCAGTACGAAGCCGCCAAGCTGCTCTACAAAGCACAGCTCGGCATGCCGAAGAACAAGAAGCTGCTCAAGCTGCTGAACGAGCAGGGAATCAAGACGCAGGTACAACGCGTCGAGCTCGACCGCCTGGCCGACCGCAAGCTCCCCGCGCGCGACCAGAAGATGCGCGACATCGAGGACGATCTCTACTTCGTGCTCGATGAGCGGGGCCACTCGGTCCATCTCACCGACCAGGGCGTCGAGGCGATGTCGCCCGACGATCCCGCGCTCTTTGTCGTCCCCGACATCTCGCAGGCGGTGCACGAGATCGATCACGACGACAGCCTCACGCCCGCGCAGAAGCTCGAGCGGCGCCGCGTCGTCGAAGGGGAATACGCGGCGAAGAGCGAGACACTGCACATCATCTACAAACTGGTCCAGGCGCACGCCCTCTACGAAAAGGACGTGGAGTACGTCGTCCAGGACGGCCAGGTGTTCATCGTCGACGAGTTCACCGGACGTCTGATGCCGGGGCGGCGCTGGGCGGAAGGGTTGCATCAGGCGGTCGAGGCGAAGGAAGGGGTCGTGGTACGCGAGGAGAGCCAGACGCTCGCCACGATCACGATCCAGAACTACTTCCGCATGTACGAAAAGCTCGGCGGCATGACGGGAACGGCAGAGACGGAGGAAACCGAGTTCTTCCAGATCTACAAGCTGGAAGTGGTGGTGATCCCGACGAACCGGCCGGTCCGCCGGGTCGACAAGCACGACCTCATCTACAAAACGCGGCGCGAGAAATACAACGCGGTGGTCGATGAGACCGAGCGGCACCACAAGCGCGGGCTCCCCGTACTGGTGGGCACGGTGAGCGTCGATGTCTCGGAGACGCTGTCGCGGATGCTGAAGCGCCGTGGCTTGAAACACGAGGTGCTGAACGCCAAGTACCACGAGCGCGAAGCCGAGATCGTCGCCCAGGCGGGCCAGCCCGGCGCGATCACGATCGCGACGAACATGGCCGGGCGCGGCACCGACATCAAGCTCGGGCCCGGTGTGAAGAAGTGCCAGGTCTGCGGTATCTCGGCGCGTGGCGAGCCGGCGTTCGGCCAAGCGCAGGAGCAGCCCGACTTGACTCCTTCACGGATCAAGGAGCTGGACTGCAACGACGACCCGCCCTGCGGGCTCGTGATCGTCGGCACCGAGCGCCACGAGGCGCGGCGCATCGACCGCCAGCTGCGCGGCCGCTCCGGCCGCCAGGGCGATCCCGGCCAGAGCGTGTTCTACCTCTCACTCGAAGACGACCTGATGCGCCTCTTCGGGTCGGAGCGCATCGCGCGTTGGATGGACCGGGGCGGCGCCGAGGAAGGCGAGGTGATCACCCATCCTCTCGTCACCGGTGCGATCAGCCAGGCGCAGAAGCGGGTCGAGCTGCAGAACTTCCAGGCGCGCAAGCGGCTGCTCGAGTATGACGACGTCATGAACCAGCAGCGCGAGGTGATGTACTCGCTGCGCCTGTTCGCGCTCGAGGGCGGGGAAGAGCTGAAGGCCGAGTCCCGGCGCATGATCGACGCCGCTGTCGAGCGGCTGGTCGACGCGCAGCTCGCCGAATACAAGGACTCCGCCGACTGGGACCGCGAGCTGGTGGCGACGGAGCTGCTCGAGAAGTACCTGATCTCCGCCTCCGCGATCACCGACCCGGCCAAGGTGCGCTCGCAGACGGAGATGGTGCGCGTCGTGCAGGAAGCGGGGCGCGCGGCGTTCGATGGCAAGCTGGCCTACTTCAAGGAAATCGAGCCCAAGGTCGGCGCGACGCGGTTGGGCGAGCAGGCGCTCGCCCACATCATGCTCAGCGTGATCGACGAAAAGTGGAAAGATCACCTCTACGATCTCGACCAGCTGAAGGCGGGCATCCAGTTCCGGACCTATGGGCAGAAGGATCCGCTGATCGAGTACAAGCAGGAAGCGTTCGAGATGTTCCAGGGGTTGATCGACGATCTGCGCAGCACGTTCACCGAGCGGTGGCTCAAGCTGCGCATCGAGATCGGACCGCCACCCGGGCCCGGCGGGACGACCGGACCGGCGGGGGGACGTCCACGCCCGGCAGGTTCGGCCAACGCCGGGCTCATCGGCGGCCAGCCGCGCCGCCCGCCCGCGATGGTCGCGACGAAACCCGATGCTGAAGGCCTCGTGAGTCAGGGATCGAGCACCGGCCCGCTCCCCCCATCGGCCCCGCCGGGGGTCGGCGCCGGTGTGCCGAACTCCTACGCGGGCGTCGGGCGCAACGATCCGTGTCCCTGCGGCAGCGGCAAGAAGTTCAAGAAGTGTCACGGAGCGGCCGCCTAGCAGGCGCACCGCCGCGTTCCGCACCGAGTGGCGTGGATTCGATACCACGTCGCGGACATCTCCCGACTAACGTAGCCCGGCCATGGTCATGGTCGATGCGCAGCAGCCCGCCGCCGATCGCCCGCGCGAGCGCCTCTGGCGCCTCGGTGTACAGGCGCTCACGGCCCAGGAGCTCATCGCCCTGGTGCTGGGCACCGGCTGCGCGGGGCGTGGAGCCCTCGAGGTCGCGGCGGAGCTCCTCGGTCGGGTCGAGGGGTCGCTCTGCCGGCTGGCGAGTCGTCCCCCCGTCGAGGTGGCGCGTACTCCGGGCGTCGGCCGAGCCAAGGCGGCCCGTCTCGCCGCGGCGCTCGAGCTGGGGCGGCGCCTCGAGGCTGAAGCGAGCCCGCCGCCCGAGCGCATCCGGGGACCCGGCGACGTCCACCGGCTCTGCGCCCCGCGGCTGCGCGACCTCGCGGTCGAGGAATTCCACGTGCTGGCGCTGGGGACACAGAGCCAGCTGCTCGCCGATCTCCTGATCACGCGGGGCCTGCTCAACAGCTCGCTGGTGCACCCGCGGGAAGTGTTTCGCGCCGCCATCGCCGAGGCGGCGGCCGGCATTATCGTGGTGCACAACCACCCCTCAGGCGACCCCACCCCCTCCGCGGATGACCGGGCGGTGACCCGTCAATTGGTGGAAGCGGGCCGGTTGCTCGACCTCCCCGTCTACGACCACGTGATCGTCGGCGGTGACCGCTACATCAGTTTTTCCGAGGCGGGCTTGCTGTAGGGACGGGGCCGCGCCATCCTCCACGGGTGACGACCACCGCTCCATCGCTCGCGCCCGAGCTGGCGAAAGCCGTCGCGCCGCTGCGCGAGCGCCTCGACCTCGATCTCCTCTCCCGGGCCTACCAGGTCAGCGCCCGGGCGCATTCCGGCCAGAAGCGCAAGTCGGG
>DATLVL010000107.1:0-3798 GCA_035577525.1 Gemmatimonadales bacterium
GTTGTGCGGCCAGGCGAGCCACGTCGCCGCATGCCGCTCCCACTCGGCGGGCATGCGATACCCCAGCGCGCTCGGGCCAGGCTCGGATGTCAATCGCCGAGAAAGCGCTGTTCGATACCGACGTAGGCGTCGACACGGCGGTCGCGGAGGAACGGCCAGTTGCGGCGCACGTCCTCGAGGCGCTTGAAATCGAGCGGTGCGATGAGGATCGCTTCCGCGTCGGCCGGTGCCTCGGCGAGCACCACGCCGAAGGGGTCGGCGAGGAAGGATTGTCCCCAGAACTCGAGACCGGCTCCCTGGCCATCGAGCTGCTCGAACCCGACGCGGTTCACCGCGGCGACGTAGCAGCCGTTCGCGATCGCGTGGCTGCGCTGGATCGTACGCCAGGCGTCGTGCTGTTGCAGCCCGTACTGCGCTTTCTCCGCGGGATGCCAGCCGATCGCCGTCGGATACAAGAGAATGACAGCGCCCTGCAACGCCGTCAGCCGCGCGCCTTCGGGATACCACTGGTCCCAGCACACCAGCGTGCCGATACGCCCCGCCGCCGTGTCGAACGCCTTGAAGCCGAGATCGCCGGGGGTGAAGTAGAACTTTTCGTAGTACGAGGGATCGTCAGGGATGTGCATCTTCCGGTAAATTCCCGCCACCTTGCCGTCGGCGTCGAGAATGGCGGCGGTGTTGTGGTACAACCCCGGCGCCCGGCGCTCGAACAGCGACGCCACGATCACGACGCCGAGCTCGCGCGCGACCTTGCCCAGCGCTTCCGTCGAAGGCCCGGGCACCGGCTCGGCGAGATTGAACAGGTCGTGATCTTCGCGCTGGCCGATGTACAGGGTGCGGAACAGCTCGGGCAGGCAGATCAGCGTCGCGCCGCGTCCGGCGGCCTCACGGACGCGGGCGATCGCCTTTTCGAGATTGGCCTCGGGGTCGGCGGTCATGCTCATCTGCACCAGCCCCACCGTCGTCTGGCGCGGCGCGCCGGCCCGATTCGTCATGCGAAAAGACTACCGCGACACCGACTCCTGGACCAGTCGTTCGGGGACCGCTGCGGCGACCGCTGTCCGCGCGCGCACGACCCGGAAGCGCCACCGGAACGCCCGCCAGCCGCGCAGGATCGTCCGGGCTCGCGGGCTCCTGGTTCGGTCGAAATGCAGCCGCACGAGCTTGCGCAGCGTGGCCTCCTCGCGCCGTTCGAGCGCAGCGACCGACACCGACTCCTGGTTGTGGCGGCCATCGAGCGTGCCGTCCTCGTCCAGGACATAGGCGGCACCGCTCGTCATCCCTGCGCCGAAGTTGTTGCCGACGCGGCCCAGCACGACGACCGTCCCACCGGTCATGTACTCACAGCAGTGATCGCCGGCTCCTTCGATGACCGCGACTGCTCCCGAATTGCGGATCGCGAACCGGTCCCCGGCCCGGCCTGCGGCAAGCAGCAGGCCGCTGGTGGCCCCGTACAGCACGGTATTGCCCACGATCACGTTCTCATGAGACGCCGCACCGTACGCCGCTGTCTCGAAGGGGCGCACAACGATCTCGCCGCCACACAGCCCCTTGCCCACGTAGTCGTTGGCTTCCCCTTCGAGAGTGAGGTGCATCCCCGGCAGCGCGAATGCTCCAAAGCTCTGCCCGGCGCTGCCGCGGAAATGCAGCCGTACCGCTCCTGAAGGCAACCCGGAGTCTCCTGTCCACCCGGCGATCACACCGGCGATGCGAGCGCCGACGGTCAAGTGGTGGTTCCCGATCTGGTACTCCCGCGCGAACGCACGCCCACAGTCGAGACTGGGCTTCAGGTCCGTGAGAATCACCTCGTCCAGGGACGCGATCCCCGGCCGCTCGATGCGGTGGTTGTAACGCGGCGGCCGGGAAGGCACCGGTGCTTCGCCGAGCAGCAGCGAGAGATCGAGCAGCTGGGCGCGCGGGCGCTCGGGCCGGTCGATGCGCTGCAGCAGGTCCATGCGACCGATGACTTCCTGGAGGCTGCGGCACCCCATGGTCGCTAACAGCTGTCGCACTTCTTCGGCGATCAGCGTGAAGTAGGCGATCACCTGCTCGGGCGTCCCCGTGAACTTGCGGCGCAGCTCCGGCCGCTGGGTCGCGATTCCCGTGGGGCAGGTGTTCAAGTGGCACTGGCGCGCCATGTCGCACCCGAGGGCGACGAGCGGCGCGGTGCCGAAGCCATAGGCCTCCGCCCCGAGCGCCGCCGCGACGATGATATCGTGCGCGGTGCGCAAACCTCCGTCGGTGCGCAGCTCGATACGCTCGCGCAGGCCGTTCTCCGTCAGAATCGCGTGCGTTTCGGCGACGCCGAGCTCCCACGGCGAGCCGGCGTGCTTGATCGACGACAACGGCGACGCGCCGGTGCCGCCGTTGTGACCGGACACGAGCACGTAGTCGGCGTGCGCCTTGGCGACGCCGGTCGCCACCCGCCCCACACCTGCCTCGGCGACCAGCTTGACGCCGATGCGGGCGCGCCGGTTCACCTGCTTCAAGTCGTGGATCAGCTGCGCCAGATCCTCGATCGAATAGATGTCGTGGTGCGGCGGCGGCGAGATCAGCGACACCCCCGGCGTCGCGTGTCGCAGCCGGGCGATCAGCTCCGTGACCTTGTGTCCCGGGAGTTGGCCGCCTTCGCCGGGCTTCGACCCCTGCGCGATCTTGATCTCGAGCTCGTCGGCCCGGGTCAGATACTCCGTCGTCACCCCGAACCGCGCCGAAGCGACCTGCTTGATGCGGTTATCGACGCGATCACCGGTGGTGTTGCGACGGAACGTGACCGGGTCTTCGCCCCCCTCTCCCGAGTTGGACCGGGCCCCCATGCGGTTCATGGCGATGGCGAGCGTGGCGTGGGCCTCCGGCGACAACGCTCCCAACGACATCGCCGTGGAGATGAAACGCTGCCGGATCGCCTCCACCGGCTCGACGTCGTCGAGCGGAACGGCCACGCCCGCTCGCACGCCCAGCAGGTGGCGCAGGTTCAGCGGCTCCCGAGCAGCCGCCTGTGCTTTGAATGTGTCGAGGCCCTGCGCTGCCCCCGGCTGCGTGGCCTTCTGCAGCGCCTGGACGACTTGTGGTGCCCAGGCGTGATCCTCACCGTCGCGGCGGTAGCGCACCCGGCCGTGATCGGGGAGGGGGACGGACTCTCCGCCCGCCTCGGGGAACGCCGTTCGATGGCGCGTCAGCACGTCCTCGGCGATTTCGACGAACCCGATGCCGCCGATCAGCGACGCCGTGCCCGGGAAACACTCGTCGATCACCTCGCCGCCCAGCCCTACGCCCTCGAAGATCTGAGCTCCGCAGTACGAGCTCAGCGTAGAGATCCCCATCTTGGCGAGGACCTTGAGCAGGCCCTTCTCGAGGGTCGTGCGCAGCGTCGCCACTCCCGCCGCGCCGCCACCGGCCGCCGCGGTCTCCAGGGCGACCCAGGGGTGTACGGCCTCGGCGCCGAAGCCGATGAGCGCGGCGATGTGGTGGACATCCCAGGCGTCGCCCGCTTCCGCGACAAGGCCGGTCCGATGACGCAGTCCCTTGCGCAACAGGTGATTGTGGATCGCGCCGACCGCGAGCAGCACGGGAATCGGGGCGCGCTCCACATTGACGCCGCGGTCGCTCAGGATCAGGACGCGCGCCCCATGCTGGATCTCGCGTTCGGCCGTCCGGCACAGGTCCTGAAGCGCAGGGCGGAGGCCGTCGGGTCCGGTGTGTGCCGGCCACACGCACGAGAGCGCAACCGCCTGCACTCCCGTCACGCCCACGAGCTCGGCGAGCTCTCCCTCGTGCAGCACCGGGTGGGGCAGCCTG
>DATLVL010000108.1:0-6186 GCA_035577525.1 Gemmatimonadales bacterium
CACGTGGTCCTGACGCGCGATTTCCTCAACGATCCACGGGCGTTCCTACGCCGTCTGGAGACCGACGCATGAGCGTTCCGACGGGAAGTCCAACGGAGCCACGCCCGGGTGCATCGCGGGCGATGATGGTGCTCGCGACCCTCGCAGTGCTGTACACGCTCTACTTCGCCCGCGAGTTCCTGCTCCCCATCACCTTCGCCCTGCTCTTGACGTTTTTGCTCAGTCCCGCCGTGCGGGGACTGGCCCGACGCCGTGTGCCGCTGCCCGTGGCGTCGGCGCTCGTGCTCGTCGGACTGTTCGGCGCCGCGGGTCTCGGCGTGTACGAGCTGTCGGGACCGCTGCAGAGCTGGGCCACGAACGCGCCGGAAACGATCGCCAAGGCCCAGACACGGCTGCGACGGGTGCTCGTCCCGATCCGGCGGGTGACGTCGACGGCAGAGCAGGTGGAAAGCGCGGCCGGCGGGGCCGCCGGCGCCGATGCCCCGCCCGTGGTAGTCGTGAAAGGGCCCACTATCGTGTCACGGCTGTTCGGCTCGACGCAGCGTTTTCTCGGCGCCGCGCTCGAGGTGACGATCCTGGTGTTCTTCCTGCTGGCGGCGGGCGATCTGTTTCTCCAGAAACTGATCAAGGTTCTGCCCAACCTGCGCGACCGCCGCAAGGCGATCGAGATCGCCCGGGAAACCGAAGCCTCGGTGTCGACCTACCTGCTGACCACCGCCGCGGTGAACCTGGTGGAAGGGACGATCGTGGCTGTGGCCGTGTACCTCCTCGGTCTGCCCAATGCGCCGCTGTGGGGAGCGCTGGTGGCGCTGCTCGAGTTCGTTCCGTACCTGGGCGCCGTCGGGGCGGTGGTGGTTCTCTCCGTGGCGGCGCTGGCCACCTTCGACGACGTCGGACGCGCGTTGCTCATCCCCGGCAGCTACCTCGTGATCAACCTCGTCCAGGCGAACTTCGTTGGCCCGCTGCTCCTCGGCCAGCGTCTGGAGCTGAATCCGGTGGCGATTCTCGTGAGCCTGGCGTTCTGGTTCTGGATCTGGGGCATTGCGGGGGCGTTTATCGCGGTGCCGCTGCTCGCGACGTTCAAGATCTGCTGCGACCACATCGAGCGGCTGGCGGCGGTCGGGGAGTTTCTGGGACGGCGCGACGCGCCCACCTAAGGCGTCGTCCGCCAGTCTTCCTGATTTACGTTGGCGAGCACCGACTGCAGTGGGTTGAGCTCGAGCCGCACGGGATCGCGGGGGAGCGCGAGCTGACCCTCCGTGAGGGGGCCGCGCGACGTCACGCGAACGTACACTTGCGCGCTGTCGGCGAACTTGATCAGCAGCGGCACCGGCATGACGAAGGACGTCGGCACGCCCTCCTGTCGCACCCGCACCTCGGCGAAGAAGAACACGATCGACGTGAGGGGCGCGGTGAGGCTCGAGTCACCGAGCGCGTGCTGCAGCTGCCCTCGCTCGACCGGAAGCGGCGGCGCGAAGGAGACCGAGCCCTTCCCGGTGACCAACGCCCCGACCGTGCGGCCGGTGACCCGGCGTCAGCAGGGTGAGCCGCCCGCTGTCGAGGTGAAATTCGATGACATCGCGTCGCAGCAGGACGCCCAGCACGTGGGCGACGCTGTCCGAGCGGGGAGCGACGCTCTCCAGCGCGCTGAGCGACGAGGAGTATTCCTGCGCGTGCTGCCCCGAGAGCGGTCGCGCACACGCCAGCAAGAGAGCGATCGCGCCGAGTGAGCGGATGGGACGCATGGTCCCGTCAGGATGGCGGCGCCGCGAGGTAATCCTCGGCGGCGACGATCCGCCAGCGCCCGGTGCGGCGCATCCAGGTATCGGTGAAGCGGTAGCGCCGCACGAACCCGCCGCCGCCGCCGCGTCCCTCGAGCACGAGCCATCCGGTCACCACGGCGGTCGTCCCGAAGCAATGGACCACCATGTTCTCGTTGTGGGCGGCCGTCACCGTGTCTGTCCCGTGGATGACGTCGTGCAGCACGTCGGTCCGGCTCTCCAGCCGGTCGTTCTCCGTGTACACGAACTCCGGGTCGAGCAGGCGCTCGAACGTGGCGCTGTCGCGGCGCACGACCGCGCTGGCCCAGCCGTCTTCGAGCTGCAGCAGCGCTCGCACAGCGGGATCGTGCGGCGCGCACCGCTGGGCCGCCGACCGATCCGGCAGAACTGCCCCGAGAGCCGCCAGCGCCGCCACAAGCGCGCACCGCTGCAGGATGGTCATGGTGTCGAATCCGGCCAGGTCGGCGTCGCAAGCTCGACCCGCCAGATCGTCCCGGGAGTGGAGAGTGCGCCGTCGATCCGCACGAACGCGGGGACGTCGTCGGTGACGATCCACGCATGCGCGTCGGACGGCGACCGCCCGCCAAGGATGGCGAACAGCCTGACAAAGACGCCGAGGCGTGGCTTGAACACGTAATCCGCCGTGGTTTCCGTGTGACCGCCCAGGCGCACTTGTCCGGAGCCCACCGGCGCGATCTCGAGCTGTACGATTCGTGGCGCGGGCGTAAATGCGACGATGTGGACCAGCGCTCGCCCGGCCGGGACGAGGTTTTTCGTGATCGTGATCACCATGCCGTTGTAGACGTCCGGGGGGAGTTCGACTGTCCCATCATGCACCTCGGAGTGGTCGTCGGTGCGGCCGCGTGAGACGACATGGTATCGGCCGGTGGCCCTTTCCAGTGTGATCTCCTGGTCGTCCGGGAAGGCCGGCCCGCGCTGTACGAGTGAGTACCGACGCAACGTGAACACACTGTCCTCGGTGAACGAAACGCGCTCGTCGAACAGTGAGCCATCGTCGAAGCGGAACACCATGCGGCTGTCAACTTGCCCGTCGCGAACCAGCTGCAGCAGGTCGCCGTGGGCCACGTGGGCGCCGGCCAGGGTCCGCATGACGAGAAATCCGTGCACCGAGCCTTCGACGCTCCGTACCGCTACCGGCGTGGCAGCATCGAGGGTGTGGCCTCCCGGGCTCGCGAGGACGAGCGGCCCGAGGAACACGGAGAGCGTCGCGCGACGCAAGGTTCGCCTCCTTTGGTCGGCAGCTGCGTCAGTTTGCCTTCAGGACGGCTTCGATGAAGTCCAGAGTCTTGGTGACGACCCACGACGTGCTCACGACGTCCACACCCATCGTGCCGGACCGGTCACCGGTGAGCGTCACCGTCTTGCGGCGCGGCGACGGTTTGACGTCGCGCTGCACTACGATGCCGCGGCGCGGATCGTAGCGAAAGATGATCGCCGAGGAGAGGGCGTCGGGGGAGTTCGCCGCCCGCGGCGTGAACGAGAGCGCGACGCTGGGGTAGGCGTCGTCGCGGTCGGTGTGGTCCCGGGTCGAAGCGTCGTGTCCCGCGATCCGCAGCTGGGCCAGCACCTCTTCCAGAACTGGCCGGACCACGGTGCGGAGGATATCGCCGCCGGCACGGCGGGCGCGCTCGCCTTCGGCGTCCGAGGCCGTCGAGACGTGCTGCGTCTTCCCTTTGCGCTCCGCGTAGGCCTCGAGCAGGCTACGCAGCTTCGCGGTGACGTCCGCATGCATGCCCCGCAACGTACTGATTAACTTCCGGCCGTGCCACCTGCTTCTAGCCGAGACTCGCTGCGCCTGCGCGTTCAGACCGCCCTGTCCGCCATCCCCCACCCCCGGCTGGGAGGCTCGCTCGCCGCGACCGTGGTGCACGAGCTGGAAGCCGATGACGACGGGCGAGTGTCCTTCACCTTCCAGCTGACCCGGGAAGACCCCGCCACGCTGGTGCGCGACGCGCGCAAGGCGGTTCAGGCGGTGGACGGGGTGCGCGACGTGAAGATCAGCGTCGTCGACCCGGGCGCGGGCGCGGGCGCGGCGGCCGCGGCGACGGCAGCGCCGCGCGGGGCTCCGGGCGTACCGCCGCCACCAACGCCGCAGGAAATGCCGCTGCTGGGCCGCGTGCTCGCTATCTCCTCGGGGAAGGGCGGGGTAGGAAAATCGACGGTCTCGGCGAATCTGGCCGCCGCACTGGCGCGGGCCGGCCACCGCGTCGGGCTGATGGACGCCGACATCTACGGTCCCAACGTCCCCCGCATGATGGGCGTGTTCGACAAGCCGCCCGTTGTCGGCGGCAAGATCCAGCCGCTCTCCGCGCACGGCGTGAAGCTGATGTCGCTCGGCTTCATCGTCGAGCGCGACGCGCCGGCGATCTGGCGCGGTCCGATCATCATGAAGATCATCCAGCAGTTTTTGCGTGACGTGGACTGGGGAGAGCTCGATTTCTTCCTGGTGGATCTCCCGCCCGGAACCGGCGACGCGCAGCTCTCGCTGGCGCAGACGATTCATCTGCACGGAGCGGTCATCGTCACCACGCCGCAGCAGGTCGCGACCGGCGATTCGTTGCGCGGCGCGAAGATGTTCGAGAAGGTCGGCACGCCGGTGCTTGGCGTCGTGGAAAACATGAGCTACTACGTGTGCGAGCACTGCGGGGAGAAGAGCGAGTTGTTTCTGTCGGGTGGCGGTGGGCGTCTGGCCGAAGAGTTGTCTGTGCCCTTGCTGGGCCAGATCCCGCTGCAGGCGGGACTCGCCGCGTTGGCGGACGCGGGGCAACCGGTCGTCGTCGCCGCACCTGATTCCCCGGGCGGCCGCGCGCTGCGCGAGATTGCCGACCGGGTCGCTGCCCTGCTGCTGGCCGCGCCGGCCCCGCCCTCCGGCACGGGGGGCTCGCTCCCCATCACGCGCTAGGATGCGGCTGCCGCTCGCGGTCCTGCTGGTCATGCAGGGCGCGGGCGGAGCCCCGCCGCTCGCGCAGCGCCCAGAGCGTCCCGACCTGCGGGCCGGACTCGATACGCTGTATGCGGGCGCCTTTCCTGTCGCGGCGCAGTATTTCGCCGGTTTGTCGGCGCGTGACACGGCCGACCCCGCCCCGGTGACTTTCCACGCGGGCGCCCTCATCTGGTGGGCGGCCGCCCAGGACTCCGACGACTTCGCAGCCGCCGCGATCGATTCGCTGCTGGACCGCGCCATCGCGCTGGCCCGCGCCGCGCCGCCCGGCGTCGACCACGACTTCTGGCTCGGCACCGCGATCGGCTATCGGGCGCGGGAGCGGGAGCTGCACGGGCACGCCTGGAGCGCCGCGAAGGATGCCAGGGCGATGCGCGATGCGTACCGCCGCGTGCTCGCAGCCGATTCGTCCTGTGTCGATTGCTGGCTGGGGCTCGGCCTCTACAACTATGGACTGGCGCGCGCCAGCGCGATTGCCCGGTTGGTGGCGAAACTCATCGGGCTGGGCAGCGGTGACGCAGGCGTTGGGATCATCATGCTGCGGCGCACGGCCACGGGCGGCGACCTCGCGCGCATCGAAGCCACATGGGTGCTGGCGTCGGCGTTACGCCGCGAGGCGGCGCGGGATGCCGCGCATCGGGTGCAGCTGCAGGCCGAGGCGGTAGCGCTCGTCGAGGCGCTCGCCCTGCGCTTCCCCGGGAATCCCGTGTTTCAGCGCTTCCTGAAGGAATGACGGCGGCAGCGGGCGGCACCCCGGGAATCCTCACACGCGGCCCGCTGCGGCCCGTCATTCTCCGACTCGCCCTTCCCGCCGTCGCGATGATGGCGTGCCATTTCACCTTTGGCCTGATCGACGCGGTGTGGGTGGGACGTCTCATCGGCCCTGCCGCGCTCGCCGCGGTTTCCACCGCCGGATTTTATACGTGGATTCTCCTGAACCTCGGAGAGATGGTGGAGGTCGGGCTGATCGCCGTGGCGGCGCGGCGTCACGGCGCGGGATTCCCCGAGCAGGCGGCGCGCGCTGCCGGAGCGGCGGTGTGGTACGCGCTCGGCGCCGGGGTGGTGGTCAGCGGGGCCGGCCTCGTGCTCACCGACCGGATCTTCCATCTGATGACGGTCCCCGCGGAGGTCGCCCGACTGGGACACGCCTACCTCACGATCTGGCTGCTCGGGGGGCCGCTCGTCTTCGGGTTCTTCGCCATCGAGGCGGCGTTCCGGGCTTCGGGCGACACGCGGACGCCGATGTGGCTGCTCGGGTCCTCGGTGGTGCTGTCGCTGACCCTCGACCCGCTGCTGATCGCGGGGGTGGGTCCGTTTCCCCGGCTCGGCGTGGAAGGAGCGGCCCTCGCGTCGGTGATGGTGCGGGGCGGCGGATTCCTCATCGGTGTGGTGCTCGCGTTCCGCCGCGGGCTGATTCGTCTCGGCACGCCCGAATGGCGGGCG
>DATLVL010000109.1:0-11312 GCA_035577525.1 Gemmatimonadales bacterium
TCTAAGCGGCCCCAAGCAAAGAGGAAACATGAAGCGCACCTGGATCATCACCGCACTGGCCCTGGCCGGTGCCGCCCCGCTCGCGCTGAGCGCGCAACAGCCCGCACCGGCGCCGCGCGCCCGCACGCCGCGGCCCGAGGGCCCGGCGTACACCTTCAGCTTCAACGGGAATCGCGGCCGCATCGGCGTGCTCGTGAATACCGTCGCCGACTCGGCGTCGGACCGCTACGGCGCGCGGATCGATGGTGTGACGCCGGGTGGGCCCGCCGAGAAAGCAGGGCTCAAATCGGGAGACATCATCACCAAGTTCAACGGCAAAGGGCTTGCGGGCGCCGGGTCAGAAGATCTCGAGAGCGATGAGTCCGCTCCCGGCCACCGCCTGGTCGAGCTGGCCCACGATCTCGACCCCGGCGACACGGTGAAGGTCGAGTACCGCCGCGGCACAGAGACAAAATCGGCCACCCTCGTCGCCGACGAAGGCAGGGGGTTCTCGTTCAACGGTATGGGACCGATGATGCGTGGTGAGATGGAAATGCCCAAGATGCCATTCGCGCTGGGCGACGGCGATGACAACATGAACATGAACATGGGCGTCTTCTGCATGGGCGATGCCTGGTGCGACCTCGACCTGGTCACGCTCAATCCGGAGCTCGGCGATTACTTCGGGACGAAGGATGGGGTGCTCGTGGTCAAGGCGCCCGCGGACTCCGGCCTTCCGCTGAAAGGCGGCGACGTCATCCTCTCGATCGGCGGCCGCAAGCCGACGTCCCCGTCGCACGCGATGCGCATCCTGCGCTCCTACGATGTCGGTGAGACCGTCTCGATCGAGATCATGCGCCATCAGAAGCGCACGACGATCTCCTGGACCGTACCCGACGAGAACCGGCGCTGGCGGGTACGCGCCGCCCCACGCGAGCGCGGTGAGCAGAGCATGTGGATTGTGCCGAACGAGACGACCGAGCGGCTGCGGGCGCTGCAGGCAGATGGGCGCCGGACGCTCGAGTCGGCCCGCGCCCAAGAGCGGCGCACGCTCGATCAGTCACGCCAGCAGATCGAGCTGCTGCGCCGCTCGCTGCGGGACATGGTGCGGCGCCACCGGATCGCCACGGCGGTGATTTAGCGGCGATTCGGTCCGATCAGGATCGCATTCGTCACGAGGCGCGCCGTGCCGCGCCAGAAGCCGCGTAACAGGGGGTCGCCGAGGAACAACACCACTCGGCCGTCCCCCTGGTTTTCTACCACCGCCCACGCCGTCCCCTTCAACAAACGGTCGGTGTTCCCGGGCCAGCTGAACCCCGAGAGCGTGAGCGAATCCTCGGTGAACACGACCGGATTCGCGCCGTTCTTCGATTGCTTCCAGAACGTCGTGCCGTCGAGGTAGACAGGCAGCTGGTCCTGCTCGTAGCCGAGCGTCAACCAGTGCGTGCGGTCGAGCGTGGCACGGAAGATCGACCCCGGCAGCCACTCTGGTTTCTCTTTCGTCGGAGCACTGGGGGAGAGCAGCGGCGGCGCACTCGCCTGGATCGTGCTGTCCGACTTTCCTGAATCCGCACCGACCGCCGCGATCGACGATAACCCGACGCCCTTGTCGCTCGCGAAGTCGCCCGCGCCCCCGATTCCGATCAGCACGCCGCCCGATTGTACCCACGCCTTGAGCTTCGCGATGCCGCCCTCTCCGAGCTGGCGTTTCATGCGGTCGCCGGAGCCGTCGGGGAGAATGATCACGTTGAAGCTGCTCAGGTCCTCGAGGTTGCCGAGGTTCGCGAGCGGCACCGGAGTGAACCCGGCGCCGAAGTCGCGCACCAGGAAGTGCCACAGCCAGCCGTAGCTCGTTTCGGAGATGCCGTCGCCCACAGCGACGAGGATGTGCGGTGGGGACAGGCTCACCACGGCGTCCGAGCCGGTGCCGGTGTTTCCGGTGTCGGCGAACGCGCTGGCGACTGCCGTGACCGGGACACCGAGCGGCGGGGCGAGGGCGGTGATGCGATCGGCCAGCGTTGCCGGGTTGCGCTGCAGCCGCACCACGAAGGTGCCGCGCGGGAAGTCCTGCCCGTCCGCTACCAGCGGGTGCAACGCCACGGCCACGTTGAATCCCTCGTGCTCGAGCGCGTAGACGAGGCGGGCGGCGCCCAGGTTATCGTCGCGGAAGACAAACGCCGACGTCGCACGCGCCGGAGCGGCGGGGGCGGGCAGGGCCGTGTCCGACACCGCGGTGCCGGCCGGCGCTGCGGCATCCTCGGTCCAGAACGCCTCGATGTTGAACGTGTAGGGCATCGACCAGGCGGTAATGTCGTAGAACCCGTAGTCCTCTTTGTCGGCGTCGGCGCCGCGGCGGCGATTGCGCCGGAACTTCTCCACCTGGTCCTGCACGAACGGCCGCTCGATTACGGCATTCGGCTCCAGCAGCGCTTTCGCGAGCCGCCGCTGCGGCTGCGTCAGATCGACGACGTAGCTCCCCGCGGGGAAGGTGTGCCGCCCCGCCGTCCCGCCGAGATACGGATGCGACTGAGTGGATGCCCAGGGCTGCGCCAGGCGCGACACTTCGATGCCGTTGCGCAGCAGTAACCCCACGACGTGCGCCGTCATGCGCGGATCGGTGCCGGGGAGCAGCACGACGCGCTTCATCCGGTCGGTCGCCGCTTCGTCCATCGCCGATTTGCGGAACGCGTAGTAGTCAGCGAGGCGCGCCTGGCGGTTCCGGGCCGCGGTCTCGAGCGTCGCGAGCGACGCGATGAAGTGGTGCGCGATGCCGTCGCGGAACGTGCTGATCGTGCCGTCATCGCGGCGGCGGTTGAACTCCGGACCGCCGTCCGTCTCGTAGGTCATCCCCGTCGCGCCCTGGAAGGTGGTCCACTCGTCCCAGTAGCCGGCGTAGAAAAAGTCGAAGACGCCGCGCACGAAGTACTGCCAGCCGTAGTGGTCGAAGGCGGCGGCGTTGCCGCGGCCGAACACGTCGAACCAGTGCGGGGCCTGCGCGGGGAGATTTTGATTGACGGCGGGAGCGACAGGCGGGAAGAAGAAGGTCTGCGTCGTGGAATGGTGATCGACGAACACCTGCGGATGCCAGCGCAGAACTCCGTCCATCATGTTGCGGACTTCGGGCTGGCTCTGCGCGACGAGGTCGCGGTTCATGTCGAAGCGGAAGTGGTTGTAGCGCCCCGTCACGCCCCAGGGCTCGTTCTGCTCCAGCGCCCAGGGGTTGTCGGCCCCGACCGCCACCGAGTTGTACCAGGCGGCGAAGCGCTCGTGGCCGTCGGGATTGGCCGACGGGTTCAACACGAACACGACGTTCTTGAGGATCAGATGGGTGATCGAGTCGTCTCCGGCAAGCATTTGATAGGCGACCTGCATCGCCGCCTCGAACCCCGCCGGCTCGTCGCCGTGCACCGAGTACTGGAACAGCACGATGATCGGCTCGGCGGCGGCGACTTGCGTCGCCCGCGCCGCGGACGTCTTGCGGGGATCGGTCAGCTCTCCGACGGCCGCGCGGATCTGATCGACGCGGGCGAGGTTCGCCGAATCGGAGATGATCAGCACCCGATAGGGCCGGTGCTCCACCGTCTGACCCCACGTCTCGGCGCGCACGCGGTCGGGCGCGGTGGTGAGCAGCGTGTCGAGATACCGCTGCATCACAGCGTACATCGTCTGCTGCTCGCCGGCAGCGTAGCCCGTGACCGCCTCGGGGCGCGGCACCGCCGGGCGATACGGCCCGCGCGCATAGAAGTCGAAGGATTGCGCCGCTAAAGTCGCCGACGCGCTCACGAGTCCGAGGAGCAGGGCGTGGGTTCGCATGGGCGCTCAATGTATCCTTCGCTTGGGATGTCGCAACCACTTGTTATTGGCTGACTTGTGGCCATATCCCTTGACGATGGCAATATCACGATATAACGTGACAATACATCTTACGTAACGTCTTGACGTAAGATCTTTACGTAGCATCGTAAGACATATCGAAAGGGAGCTGGCGTCATGCGACACGGTTTCGACTGGGATGGGTTCTTCTCTGGGCCACGGGTGTTCGGCTTCGGCCATCGCGGCAGGCAGCGTCACCGCCGGCAGTGGTTCGAGTCGGGCGACATGAAGTACGTGATCCTGAAGCAGCTGCGGGACAAGCCGAAACACGGCTACGAGATCATGAAAGATCTCGCCGAGCAGATGCACGGCTGCTACTCGCCCTCGCCGGGCACCGTCTATCCCACGCTGCAATGGCTCGACGACGAAGGGCTGGTTCGTTCACGCGACGTAGACGGCAAGAAGGTCTACGAAATCACCGAGGCCGGGACGCAGTTCCTGGAGGAGCACAAGGACGTGGTCACCGACATCTTCGACCGGGTCGCTGACGCTGTGGAAGACGCGCTGGGCGGCTCGATGGCCGAGCTCAATCAGGGCGTGGCGCGGCTCATGAAGACCGTCTATCGCCGCGGCTATCGCGGCTCCGACGAAGTCCGCAAGAAGATCGCCGACATTCTCGCCCGGGCCGCCAAGGACATCGAGGACGCACTCGCATGAACACTCCCACAACGGGCATCCGCGCGTCGGACGCCGAGCGCGAACAGGTTGCGAAGCTGTTGCAAACGGCCGCCGGCGAAGGGCGGCTGACGCCGGAGGAGGCAGGGGATCGTCTCGCGCAAGCGTCTGCGGCGCAGTTCCGTGACGAGTTGGAACGCCTCGTGGCCGATCTCCCGTCCTTAACGGGCGAACTGCCCGGCGCGCGCCCCCTGCCGCGTGCGTTCTGGGTCGCGAGCGGGCTGCTGCGCGTGGCGGCATTCATCGGTTTCATGCTGCTGTTCTGGCGCGTCGCCCTCTGGCCGGCATTGCTGTTCGGCGTCTTCGGGTTCTTTGCCATGACGCGCGCCATGCGGTTCGGCTGGTACGCGCGCCGGCAGCGGTGGATGATGCGGCGCGGTTCTCCCGTTCGCTGGGGGACCGTAGTCCGCTGACCGGACGCGCGCGAAATCGACTACATTTGCGCGCGTGATGCTCGAAGCCTGCGTCGACTCGGTCGAATCGGCGCTCAGCGCCCAGGCGGGTGGCGCCAATCGGGTGGAGTTGTGCGACAACCTGCTGGAAGGCGGCACGACGCCGAGCGCCGGGTTGATCGCGCTCTGCTGTGCGCGGCTCAGAATTCCGGTCCACGTCCTGATCCGTCCTCGCGGCGGTGACTTCGTCTACTCTGATCTCGAGCACGACGTCATGCGGCGCGACATCGCCGTCGCCCGCCAGCACGGCGCCCAAGGGGTCGTGTTCGGCATCCTGCTCCCCGACGGCGCGATCGACGTCCCCCGCACGCAGGCACTGGTCGCCGCGGCACGTCCGCTCCGCGTCACCTTCCACCGCGCCTTCGACTTCACGGCGGATCCCGACCAGGCTCTGGACGATCTCATCACGCTCAGCGTGGACCGGCTGCTCACCTCCGGCCAGGCGGCCACGGCGCTCGAGGGCACGGGCATTCTCGCGCGCCTGGTGCGGCGCGCCGCCGGACGCATCACGATCGCCGCGGGCGGCGGGCTCTCGGAAGAAAACGTGCTCGCCGTGATCGAGCGCACCGGCGTCCCGGAGGTTCACGTGCGCGCTACGGCGCTGCTCGAGAGTCCGGTCGCCTACCGCCCAACGCACCTGTCCCTGTTGAAGCAGCCGCTCCCCAACGAATACGACCGCGCCGTCACCGATCCCGAGCGGATCCGGCGCCTCGTCCTACTGCTCGGGACGAGCACCCTCGCGGAGCGTTCGTGATGCTGACCCGCCGCGAGATGCTGTCGCGCATGGCCGGTGCCGGCGCCGTCCTCTCCGGGCTGCGGCTGCCGTCCCGCGCCCCCGGTTTCCTGGCGCCGCGCCTCGCCCGTCCCACGGCGGCGCAACGCGCCTGGCAGGATCTCGAGCTCGGCATGTTCGTGCACTTCGCTCCCAACACCTGGCAGGAAAAGGAATACGACGACCTGTCGCTCGCGCCTGGTGCCATCATAGAGAACGTGGACACCGAGCAGTGGGTCGACACGGCCCTGTCAATCGGAGCCCGCTACATCGTCCTCGTCGCGAAACACGCCGGGGGATTCTGTCTCTGGCAGACCGAAACGACCGACTACAGCATCAAGAATTCCCCGTGGAAGGGAGGACGCGGCGACGTCATGGCGTCGCTCGCCGACGCCTGCGGCCGGCGCGGGCTGCAGCTCGGTGTCTACCTCTCGCCGCGCGACGACAAACACGGCGCCGGCCTGTCGGGGAAGTGCGCGACGCCCGACGCGCAGGCCGCGTACGACGAGCTGTATCGCCGCCAGCTCACCGAGCTCTTGTCGCACTATGGCCCGATCGTCGAGCTGTGGCTCGACGGCTCGAGCGTCGTCCCCACCGGCGACATCGTGGCGCGCTACCAGCCCGACGCGATGGTGTTCCAGGGACCCCAGGCGACGATCCGCTGGGTCGGCAACGAGGACGGCTTCGCACCCTACCCCTGCTGGAATTCGCTCGCCGCCCCCGACGCCAAGACCGGCATCGCGACAGCGTTGCACGGCGATCCCGACGGAGACGTGTGGATGCCTGTCGAAGTGGATGTCTCGATCCGCCGGCCCAACTGGTTCTGGAACACCACCGACGAAGCCAACCTGCTCACGGTCGATCAATTGATCGAGATCTACTATCGCTCCGTCGGACGAGGTACACAGCTGCTGCTGAACATGCCGCCCGACCGCACCGGGCGCATTCCCGCACTGGACGCGGCTCGCGCTGGGGAATTCGGCGACGAGATCCGCCGCCGCTTCGGGACCGCGGTGGGGGAAGGTGCGGTGACGGGACGCCTGCTCGATATCAGTCTCGGGGGCACACGGCGCGTCGACCACGTCATCCTGCAGGAGGCGATCGGGCAGGGCGAGCGCGTGCACGGCTGGCGTCTGGAGGGCTATGCCTGGGAGCATTGGCAACCGCTCGCGACCGGCACGGCCATCGGTCACAAACAGATCGTCCCGGTCACGCCGGATGGTTACACGATTTTGCGTCTCACCGTGACCGACGCCCGCGACGAGCCGGTCATTCAGCGGCTGGCCGCTTTCAACACCGGCAAGGCACCACCCAAGACCTGGGCTGATCAGTCGCAGCTCTGGGCCGACAACGCGGTAGGCCGGTGGAACGGGGATACGCTCACCCTCGACCTCACGCCCAATGTCCAGACGGCAGGTCAATACGAGCTGCGGCTCCTCGCTCCGGGAACCACTCGCGTCGAGATCAAGACCCTCGAGTTGTCGATTCGCGGAGCGGCGCAGCCGGCGCTGGCCCGCATAGCCCCGGGCCGCAAAGACGCGGCGCTCCTGACCATCCCCGAAGCCAACGATCCTGTCACGATCCGCGTACGGCTGCGTGAAGCCGCTCAGGGGACGGCCTTGCTCCAGAAACTGTGAATTAACTTGCTCCCTATGCGACCACTCCTCCTGCTTTCCCTCGTGTTCGTCGCCTGTCACCCTGCGGCGCAACGCGCCAGCGATCCTCCCGGCGCCGACCCGCGCCGCCTTCCCACGGGCAGAGTCCTCGACCCGGCCGGCGTCACGCGACCGGTGGGACAGATGCCGCTCGGCATGGTGCGGTCTCCCGCGGGGTCCCGGCTGGTGCTGCTGCTCGGCGGATGGCGCGAGCATGGCTTGCAAGTGGTCGACCGCACGGGTCAGGTGCGCCAGACGATCCCCCAGGCGGCGGCGTTCGTGGGCCTCGCGTTCACGGGGCTCGGCACGGCGCTGTACGCGTCCGGTGGCAACACCGACGTGGTGTATCGCTATCGCTGGACGGACGACCGCGCTCGGCTCGCCGACTCGATCATTCTCGCCCCGCGCCAGCGTCGTGCCGACGGCACGCCTGCTGACGGCACGCACTATCCCGCGGGCCTCGCCCTGTCGGGTGACGGACGGTTGCTCTACGTCGCCGAAAACCTCGCCGACTCGCTCGCCGTGGTCGACGTCTCGACGGGAGCGGTGGTGCAGCGACTCGCCACCGGCCGCTATCCCTACGCCGTTGCCGTGACGCCGGATGGAGCGGTGTTCGTGACCAACTGGGGCGCCAGCTCGCTGTCGCTGTTCACCCCGACCGGTAACGGTCGCCTGAACGCCGCCACGTTCGTCCCCGCCGGCCGCCACCCCTCGGCGCTACTCCTCAACAAGTCGGGTTCGAGGGTGTTCGTCGCCTCCGGCAGCACCGACCGCGTCGCCGTGATCGACACGCGTTCTCACGCCGTCGTGGCGACGCTGCTCGATCCGCCACCCTCCGGCCCCGACGAGGGCACGACGCCCAACGCGCTGGCCCTCTCGGACGACGGCACGCGCCTCTTCGTCGCCGAAGCGGATGCGAATGCCGTGGCGGCCTTCGACCTCCGAGCCGCGACCGCCGACGTCCCGTCAGCGAGCGGCAACGACCAGCTCGCGGGCCGGATTCCCGCGGGGTGGTATCCGACCGCGCTCGTCCAGCTGCACGACACGCTGCTCGTCGCCAACGGGAAGGGCGCCGGCACGGGCCCGAATCCCGCGGGCCCGCAGCCGGGTCAGGCACAGATCCGCCACGGCGACGCCGATCCCGACACGAGCTACACGTTAGGACAGATTCGCGGCTCGCTGTCGATCATTCCCGTCCCGCGAGCGGGTCTCGATCTCGCGGCGCTGACGGCGCGCGTCGTGCGGGCGAATGGCTGGGACTCGACGCACGCCGGCACGAGGTACCCGCCGTTCGAGCACGTCATCTACATCCTGAAGGAGAACCGCACCTACGATCAGGTGCTGGGCGATCTCCCCGGCGCCGACGGCGATACGTCGCTCGTGCTGTTCGGCCGGTCGGTGACGCCGAACCACCACACGCTGGCGCAGCGCTTCGGTACCTTCGACCGCTTCTTCGTCAACGCCGAGGTGAGCGCCGACGGCCATAACTGGTCGATGGCCGGATACGCCACCGACTACACGCAGAAGACGACTCCGGCGAACTACGACGGCGGCGGGCGCACCTACGATTACGAAGGGCAGAATCGCAACCAGATCCCCGAAGAGGACGTCGCCGAGCCGTCGCAGGGCTACCTCTGGGACCTGGCGCGCCGCGCCGGGATTTCGTTCGCCAATTTCGGCGAGTTCTCGTTCGAGGAGACCAACGCCGAGGGGGAAAAGCACTACCGCGCGACCAAGCCGTTCCTCGCCGCGCACACCGATCCGCGGTACCCGTCGTTCGACATGGCGATTCCCGACCAGCGCCGCATCGACGTGTGGCTCGACGCGTTCCACGGTTGGGTGGCGCAGGGAACGATGCCGGCGCTGCAAATTTTGCACCTGCCGCGCGATCATACCGCCGGCGCGACGCCGGGTATGCAGACGCCGCGCGCGATGGTGGCCGACAACGACCTGGCGTTGGGCCGGTTGGTCGACGCGCTGTCGCACAGTCCTTTCTGGAAGAACACCGTCGTCTTCGTGATGGAAGACGATGCGCAGAATGGCCCCGATCACGTCGACTCGCACCGCTCGCCGCTGCTCGTGATCTCGGCGTACGGCAAGGGCGGCGTCATCCATCGCTTCACCAACACCACCGACGCGCTGCGCACCATGGAAGAGATTCTGAAGCTCGATGCCCTGTCACAGTACGATCACTACGGGCATCCGTTGCGGGACATCTGGCGCGATACGCCGGACACCACGCCCTTCGTAGCCCTCACGCCGACGATCCCGCTCGATGAGCAGAATCCGGCGGGAACGCGGGCGGCGCGCGAGTCGCGGCGCCTCGATCTCACCGATGTGGACGCCGCCGACATGGATGCCTTCAACCGCGTCCTGTGGATGGCGGTGAAAGGGGAGCAGGCGCCTTATCCGGGGACGCACCGGATGTCGGCGCTCGAGGTGCGCCGCTCGCGGTGAATCGCATTGCGCGCATGACCCTCGCCGCCGTTCTCAGCCTCGGGCGGACGGCGGCGGGGCAGGGTGACCTCCGACCTACCGTCGTGCTCGTGTCGATCGATGGGTTCCGCTCCGACTATTTCGACCGCTATCCCGCCCCGAATTTGCACCGGCTCGCCGCGCGCGGCGTGCGCGCGCCGCTCGTCCCAGTGTTCCCGACGAAGACGTTCCCCAATCACTACTCGATCGCGACCGGGCTCTACCCCGAGCATTCCGGCATCGTCGAGAACACGATGTACGATCCCGCGTTCGACGCGGTGTTTCAGATCAGCGACTCGGCTGCGGTCGCCGACGCGCGCTGGTGGGGCGGCGAGCCGCTCTGGGTCACCGCGGAGCGGCAGGGGCAGATCGCGGCGTCCTGTTTCTGGCCGGGGAGCGAAGCGGCGATCGGCGGCGTGCGCCCGCACTACTGGCGGCACTACGACGTGCGCATGCCCGACTCGGCGCGCGTGCAGCAGGTGCTCGACTGGCTTTCGCTGCCCGCGGTCGTACGCCCGACGTTCGTGATGCTCTATTTCAGCGAAGTCGACCACGCCGGGCACGAGTCCGGGCCCGCAAGCCCCGCCGTCGCCCGCGCGGTGCTCCAGGTCGATGGCGCGCTCGGCCGCTTGCTCGACGGCCTGGACGCGAGAGCATGGAGCGACCGGGTCAACGTGATCGTGGTCGCCGACCATGGCATGTCGCCGATCGCGACCGATTCGGTAGTCGCGCTGGACGATTATCTCTCGCTCGCCGCGGTTTCGCGCATCACGGGCGGCAATCCCGATCTCGGGCTGTGGCCCCGGGAGGGGTTGGCGGACAGCGTTGTGCGCGCGCTCGCGGGAAAGAACCCGCACCTCGCGGTCTGGCGTCGTGATTCGATCCCCGGGCGATTCCACTACCGCACGAACTCGCGCATTCCGCCGGTCGTTGTGCTCGCGGCCCCAGGGTGGTCGGTTGCGGCACGCCGCAGCGACGTGACGCTCCACCCCGACCGCTACTCGGGTGGAGCCCATGGCTACGACGACACCGTGGCCGTGATGCGGGCGCTGTTCGTGGCGGCGGGCCCGGCATTCCGCCAGGGCGTGACGGCGGCGCCGTTTCGCAACATTCACGTCTACGATCTTGTCGCCGGCATCCTCGGGCTTATCCCGGCGCCGAACGACGGCAGCCCCGATTCGACGGCTACGGTACTCCGAGATAGGCGTACGCCTCGGTGAGCGTGCGGAACACCGCGACCTGTTTGGTGCTCTTGTCCTCGAGGTGCCGGTACGTCTCGTACATGCGACTCAGGCCGAACGCCTCGTCGGAGGTCGCCACGATAGCGAATTTCGAGGACGTCGCGGGGATGTCCATTGACGCCGACAGCTGGGCCAACGCGCGCATGTTGTCGACGGATGCGATGTCGATTCCCTCGACCGCGCGCATGTC
>DATLVL010000110.1:0-5926 GCA_035577525.1 Gemmatimonadales bacterium
CTTCGGCTTCCTCGTCGCCATGTTCCTGATCTGGCAGCACACCGGCTCGCTCGCCTACACGACGGTGTTCGCCCAGGCGCCTACGGCGCTCGCAATGGGCGGCGCCGTCGCCACCGCGATCACGTTGTTCCTGTTCCTTGGCTGCACCGGCAAGTCGGCGCAGATCCCCCTCTATACGTGGCTGCCCGACGCGATGGCCGGCCCGACACCGGTGTCGGCGCTGATCCACGCCGCCACGATGGTGACGGCGGGCGTGTTCCTGGTCGCCCGGACCAATGTGCTGTTCGCGCTGGCGCCCCTGTCGCAGGCGGTCGTCGCAGGCGTAGGGGCGGCCACGGCCTTGTTCGCCGCCACGATTGCGCTGAAGCAATGGGACATCAAGCGCGTGCTGGCCTACTCCACGGTCTCGCAGCTCGGCTACATGTTCGTCGGGGTCGGCACCGGGGCGATGGCGGCGGGGATCTTCCACCTCGCGACCCACGCCTTCTTCAAGGCGCTGCTGTTTCTCGGGTCGGGCTCGGTGATCCACGCGATGCACCACGCGTATCATGCGACGCACTCGCACGAAGACGCCCAGGACATGCGCAACATGGGCGGTCTGGCGCGCTATCTCCCCTGGACGTGCACCCTGATGTGGATCGCCACGCTCGCGATCGCCGGGATCCCACCGTTCTCCGGGTTCTTCTCGAAAGACGAGATTCTGGGCGCCGCCTTCGCCCGCGGTACCACGCAGCCCGTGTGGTACGTCTTCTGGGCGCTGGGGCTCGGCGCCGCGCTGCTCACCGCGTTCTACATGACGCGCATGATGCTCTACACCTTCCACGGCCCGAACCGCACCGGCAGCCGGGAAGAGACACACCTGCACGAGGCCCCGGCGGTGATGACGGGACCGCTGGTCGTGCTCGGGATTCTGTCGCTCGTGGGCGGTGCGCTGAATCTGCCGTCGCTCGTCGGCGGCGCCGCGTGGCTCGAGCACTGGCTCGAGCCCATTACGGCGGCGGGAGCGGCGCTCGTGCACTTGCCGGAAGTCGCGTCGAGCACCGCATGGACACTGATCGGTACTGCGGTGGCGATCGCGATCGTGGGCATCGTGGCGGCGCTGCGGCTGCTCGATCTCACGTCACTCGTTCCCGCCAGGTCGGCCCCCGCCGAAACGGGGCTCGGCAGGATTCTCAACAAGAAGTGGTACGTGGACGAGCTGTACGACGCATGTATAGTGCGGCCGATCATGTGGTTCTCGCGCGCCGTGCTGTGGCGCGTCGTCGATACCGGGATCATCGACGGGGCGGGGGTCAACGGGGCCGCGGCGACCTCGCGCATCCTCGGCTGGCTCACCAGCCGGCTGCAAACCGGTGAGCTGGGATTCTACGCCGTGATCTTCGTGATCGGTGTGGTCGTCGTGCTCTCGCGGGCGTTGCGCTGACCATGTACGACCATCTCGTGCTCACGATCCTCCTGGCGTGGCCGCTCGTCGCGGCCACCGCACTGTGGCTCTTCCCCGAGGGCCGAGCAAAGCACGTAGCGCTCGTCGCCGCACTGATCGAGTTCGGCGTCTCGGTGCCGCTGTGGTGGCGGTTCGTCCCTTCAGGGGGAATGCAGTTCGAGGCGACTGTACCGTGGATCGCGGGGTGGGGGATCTCCTACCATGTCGGGCTCGACGGCATCTCGCTGTTCCTCGTGCTGCTCACGACGTTCCTCGTGCCGCTCTCGGTGCTGGGGAGCTTCACCTACATCACGAAACGGGAGCGCGGCTTCTACGCCAACCTCCTGGTGCTGACCACCGGGATGATCGGCGTGTTCGTGGCGCTCGACCTGTTCCTGTTCTACGTGATGTGGGAAGTGATGCTGATCCCGATGTACTTCATCATCGGGATCTGGGGTGGCGACCGCCGCCTTTACGCGGCGATCAAGTTTTTCATCTATACGATGTTCGGATCGCTGTTGATGCTGGTGGCGATCCTCGGGCTGTATTTCATCGTCGGATCGCGCACCGGTACGTATTCGTTCGATTACGCCTTCCTGCTCGCCAACGCGACCGGCCTCGGGTCGCTCGCGTGGTGGTTCTTCGGCGCCTTTTTCCTCGCGTTCGCAATCAAGGTGCCGATGTTTCCGTTCCATACCTGGCTCCCCGACGCGCACGTCGAAGCGCCGACGGCGGGCTCGGTGATCCTCGCGGGCGTGCTGCTCAAGATGGGCACGTACGGATTCCTGCGCTTCGCGCTGCCGTTCTTCCCGGAGGTGGCGCTGAGCCCCACGGTGCAGGCGGTGGTGGTGACGCTGTCGCTCATCGGGATCATCTACGGCGGCCTCGTCGCCATGGTGCAGCCCGACGTGAAGAAACTCGTCGCCTACAGCTCGGTCTCGCACCTCGGCTTCGTGATGCTGGGGATCTGGGCGCTGACGCTGCAGAGCGTGCAGGGGGCGCTGCTCGTGATGATCAATCACGGCCTCTCGACCGGCGCGCTCTTCTTCATCGTGGGCATGCTGTACGAGCGGCGCCACAGCCGGCTGATCGAGGCGTTCGGCGGGCTGGCGCGCGTGGTGCCGCTGCTCGCCACGACGCTCATGATCGTGTCGCTCTCGTCGATCGGGCTGCCCGGCACGAACGGCTTCGTGGGTGAGTTCCTGATCCTGATCGGGGCCTTCCGGACCTACCCGTGGGCCGCCGGTATCGCCACCACCGGCGTGATCGTCGCGGCGATGTATCTGCTGTGGGCGCTGCAGCGCGTGATCTTCAACAAGCTCGACAAGCAGGAGAACGAGCACCTCCCCGACCTGTCGTGGCGGGAGGTGGCCGTGCTGGTGCCGATTCTCGCCGGCATCTTCTGGATCGGGCTCTACCCCAAGCCGATCCTGCAGCGCATGGAGCCGGCCGCCCAGCACCTCATCGACACGCTGCACCCGGGCGCGCAGGCGGCGCTGCAATGAATCTCGACCTGTCGACGTCGCAGGGCCTGTTGATGGGGCTGCTTCCCGAGCTGGTCCTCACGGTGTGGGGACTGGTGCTGCTCGCCGTGGTCGCCTGGCGTCACAAGACCGCGCGCGATCTCCGCATCGCCGGATGGATCACCCTTGCCGCGTTCGCGACGAGCGCCGCGGCGGTGTGGTGCCTGTGGTGGAACCGGGCGGGTGCCCCGGGGATCACGCCGATGGTGGCGGTGGACGACTTCCGCTACGTGTCGGACTGGCTGTTCCTCGGCGCGGGCGCACTGACCGTGATGTTCTCGTTCGCCTACCTCGAGCGCGAGTCGCTCCTGGCGCCCGAGTATTACGTGCTGCTCGTCTTCGCCACGATCGGAATGATGCTGATGGCGGGTGGGGAAGATCTGATCGTGATCTTCCTCGGCCTCGAGCTGATGTCGGTGTGCGTCTACGTGCTGGCGGGCGTCGACCGCCGTAGCGCGCGGGCCGCCGAGGCGGCGCTGAAATACTTTCTGCTCGGCGCATTCGCGTCGGCGTTTCTGCTGTACGGCATCGCGCTCGCCTACGGGGCTACCGGCACGACCAACCTCTCGTTGATCGGGATGCAGGTCGCGTCCCTGGGGCTCGCCAAGAGCCCGTTGCTCCTGATCGGTCTCGGACTGTTGCTCGTGGGATTCGGATTCAAGACTGCGGCTGTGCCCTTCCACATGTGGGCGCCCGACGTCTATGACGGCTCGCCCACGCCCGTGACCGGCTTCATGGCGACGGCGGTGAAGGCCGCCGCGTTCGTCGCGCTGGCGCGCGTGCTGATCGAGGCGTTCTCCGCCACGGCGGCGTGGCACAGTATCGTGGTCGGGCTCGCCGTGCTGACGATGGTGATCGGCAACCTCGTCGCCCTGGCGCAGCGCAGCCTCAAACGCATGCTCGCCTATTCGTCCGTGGCGCACGCCGGCTACCTGCTGGTCGCGGTGTCGGCGGGAACAGCCCTGGGCAATGCGGCGGTGCTGTTCTACCTGGCGGCGTATGGTCTCACGTCGGTCGCGGCGTTCGCGCTGGTCGCGGCACGCGGCCGGGGCGGGGAGAGCGACCTGCAGATCGACGATCTCGCGGGGCTCGCGACCGACAAGCCGTGGCTCGCGTTCGCGCTCGCCGTGTGCATGCTGTCGCTGCTCGGGTTCCCCGGAACCGCCGGATTCATCGGCAAGTGGTACATCCTGCTGGCCGCCGTGTCGGCCGGGAAGGGCTGGCTCGCCACTTTCCTCGTGCTGACGAGCCTGATCTCGGCGGGGTACTATCTCCCCGTTGTCATGGCGATGTACATGCGCCCGGTGCCGTTCGCCAATGCCCATACCGGCCTCAAGTTCGGACGGCTGGGACTCGTGGCGCTGGCAGTGTGCATCGCGGCGGTGATCTATTTCGGCGTCCTGCCGCATCAGCTGCTCGTGCTCGCACGCGACAGCGGCGCCACGCTCCATCCTGCTGCCCTCACCGCTCCCGTAGCGGGGAACTGACCAGGGGGACACTCCGTGAACGTCCCCGCAACGATCCTCCGGCAATACGACATCCGCGGCACCACGGGCGACCAGCTCACGCCGGCGCTGGCGCGTGCCGTCGGTGCGGCCTACGCCACCTTCGCCCGCGCCAGACTGGGCCGGCCGGTGGTCGTCGCCCTGGGCCGCGACAACCGTCCCTCGGGGGAGGAGCTGGCCCCCGCAGTCGCAGAAGGGATCGTCGCGGCGGGAGGGCGGGTGGTGGACGTGGGGACGGTCCCAACGCCCGCGCTCTACTTCGCGACGCATACGCTCGAGGTCGACGGCGGCATTCAGGTCACCGGCTCGCACAATCCCCCCGAGTTCAACGGCTTCAAGATGGTGCTCTCGGGGGAAGCGGTGTACGGCGACGACATCCAGAAACTGGGCGAGATGATCAACGATGACCGGCTCGACACGCTGGCGGGCGGCAGCCGAGTCACCGACACCAGTGTCCTCGCCGCCTATCGCGCCGCGATCGTGCAGCACAACACCCCGCTCGCCCGCAAAGTGAAGGTCGTGGCCGATTGCGGCAACGGCGTCACGAGCCTCATCGCGATCGAGACGTTGCGCGACCTGGGCTGCGACGTCGTGGCGCTGTTCGACACATCCGACGGCCGCTTCCCGAACCATCATCCCGACCCGACGGTGGTCGAAAACCTGAAGGATCTGCAGGCAGCGGTGAAAAAGGAGAAGGCCGAGCTGGGGATCGCATTCGACGGCGATGGGGACCGCATCGGCGCCGTGGATGAGCAGGGCACTCCGATCTTCGGCGACGTATTGCTGGTGTTGTTCGGCCGCGATCTGGCGCAGCGCTTCGGCAAGGGGAAGCCGGTGATCTTCGACGTGAAGTGCTCGGAGATCCTGCCCGAGGAGCTCGAGCGCGTTGGTCTCGTGCCGATCATGTGGAAGACGGGGCACTCGCTCATCAAGCAGAAGATGAAGGACACCGGGGCGCCACTGGCCGGCGAGATGAGCGGCCACGTCTTCTTCGGGGGCGACTGGTTCGGATTCGACGATGCGCTGTTCGCTGCCGCCCGGCTGTTGCAGTACATCGCGCAGAGCCCGGGACCGCTGTCCCGGCACCTCGCCGACCTGCCGCAGACGGTCTCGACGCCGGAGATTCGGGTCGATTGTCCCGACGAGCGCAAGTTTCCGCTGGTTCTTGAAGCGGCGAAATACTTCGCGACCAAGTATCCCGTCTCCACCCTGGACGGTGTGCGGATCAAGTTCGCCGAGGGGTGGGGACTGTTGCGGGCGTCGAATACGCAGCCGGTGCTGGTGATGCGCTTCGAGGCGAAGACGCCCGCGGCGCTCGCCGCCTACCGCGGTGCAGTCGAGGGGTGGCTGGCGCGCCACGCGTCCGGGCCGTGACCGTGGGAGGCCGGCGCCGCGGCCGCGCGCTGCTGATTGCGGCGGCGAGTGTGGCGGTGCTGCTCGTCGCCGGCCGCTCGGTCGCCGTAGAAACCATCGAG
>DATLVL010000111.1:0-2800 GCA_035577525.1 Gemmatimonadales bacterium
TGACACGCTGGCCGTTCTTGGCCGACACGTAGAGAAACGGGATGAACTTGAGAAACGGGGCCTTGAGCGCGAGCTCCTTTTCGCCGCGCACGCCGGTGTTGGAGTCCTTCTCTTCGATCAAGTCCCATTTGTTGACGGCGATGATCACCCCGGCGCCGCGCTCCCACGCGTCGCCGATGATACGCAGGTCCTGTGTGTGCAACCCGTCTGCGGCGTCGACGACCAGCACGCACACGTCGGCGCGCTCGATGGCGCGCGCGGTGCGAAGCGTGGCGTAAAACTCGAGATCGTCCTGCACCTTGCTGCGCTTGCGCAGGCCGGCGGTATCGATGAACACCAGCTGCCGGCCCTCGTGCTCGAGCGTCGCGTCGACGGCGTCGCGCGTAGTGCCGGGCTCGTCCGCCACGACCATGCGCTCACGCCCCAGCAGCCGGTTGACGAGACTCGACTTTCCCACGTTGGGGCGGCCGACGATCGCGACCGGGATGGCGTTCTCGTCGGCCTGGCCGTCGCCCGCCGGCAAGAGCTCCACAACCCGATCGAGCAGGTCGCCACTGCTCTTCCCTACCGCCGCCGACACGGGGAACGGGTCGCCCAATCCCAGCTCGTAGAACGCGAGGTGGCGTTGATCGTTGGGGAGCTGATCGGCCTTGTTGGCGACGAGCAGGACGGGGCGGCGCGCCGTGCGCAGGTATTGAGCGATCTCGAGATCCGCCGGATGCACACCCGCCTCGACGTCGACCACGAAGAGCAACACATCGCTCTCGGTGACCGCGGCTTCGACCTGCGTGCGAACGGCGCGGTTCAACGCATCGAGGGCCCCGGGTACCAGACCACCGGTATCCACGAGCCAGAAGCGCCGGCCGTTCCATTCCGCGGCCGCGAAGTTCCGATCGCGCGTCACACCGGGGCGCGCGTCCACGATCGCCTCGCGCCGGCCGATCAGCCGGTTGAAGAGCGTCGACTTGCCGACGTTGGGGCGGCCGATGATCGCGACGGTGGGGGTGCCGGATCTCACGGGGCGTCCGCTGTCATTCTGCCTTCTTCATTCTGCGTTCTGCCTCTCGCGAGCGCGTCCGCAAAATCGTACGAGAATCGAATCTCCATCGGCACCCGCTTGGCCAGCTCGTGCGCATCCAGGTCGTCGGTGAACAGCAGATCGTCGTTCACCGCCTCGGCCGGAAGCAGGGCCAGGTCGAGATCATGACGGTCGACGAGCGCGTGTTGAAATGCCGTTCCGGGGAGGAGGCCGGCCGTCGTCACCGATGCCCCGAACAGATCGTTCTCGAGCGCGATGATCTCGAACCGGGCGCCGGTCTCGGCGGCGAGATCGGCGAGCACCTGCGACATCAGCCGCCCCATCGCCGTCCCCGTCGTCACGGCGATCCGCTTGCCCGCCCAATCGCCGTAGCGCCCCGCCGCGGCGGCGATGCGCGACTGCAGATAGCGCACCGCCCCGACGCCGTTCTCGCGCTGCTCGAAGTCCCCGTACCAGGCCGCCTCCGGCAACGGCGCGCCGGCCTGCAGATAGAGGTCGTCGGCGCCGTACACCCATGGCTGGCGGCGCTCCGTCATGGCGCGGGTCGCCCACCGCTCGACGGCATCGAGCGCCGCACGGCATTGATCGCGCGTCGGCTCCGCCACGAGGTGATGCTTGCTGAATTCGGTGAGCGCGACCGGCACGACGGAGACCGAGAGGACGGCGTCTCCCAGTCCGTACAGGTCGTGCAAGGTCCGCTCCAGCTGTGGGCCGTCATTGATCCCTGGGATCAACACGACCTGCGCGTGGAAATGGATCCCCTGCTCCGCAAAGCGGGCCAGCTGTGGCACGATTTCGGGTGCTTCGGGGTTACGCAGCAGCCAGCGGCGCACGACGGGATCGGTCGCATGGACGGAGACGTACAGCGGCGACAGCCGGTACTCGGCGATCCGCGCCTCATCCTTCGGTTTCAGGTTGGTGAGCGTCGCGAAGTTGCCGTAGCGGAACGACAATCGGTAATCGTCGTCGCGAATGTAGAGATTGGTGCGCAGCCCCGTGGGATTGCCGTCAACGAAGCAGAAGTCGCAGTGGTTGGCACAGCGGCGAATGCGCGGCGGTTCCAGCGTAACGCCCATCGGCATCCCCTCGGGACGCTCGATGTCACACTCCAGCTCCTCCCCCGACGGCAGCCGCGCCCGCAGCATGAAGGCGTCGTCCGCCGTCAGGAACTCCCAATCGAGGAAGTCCTCGAGCGGCCGGGCGTTCACGCTCACGAGCTCGGCCCCGCGGACCAGCCCCAGATGAGCCCCGATCGAATCCGGCGCTACCGACGCGACACGCAATACCACGGTTACTCACAGTTAAAGCGTTTTCTCACGCCAGCGTCGCAAACTCAACGCGGGCAGAAACTTGAGTAACCGGAAATATCGCCTAAGCGGCGCGGTAGCGCCAGCCGACGGCTCCCTTCGCCGCGGCATGCGCCTGGAATTGCTGGCTCCCCCCCGCCGGGACCGCGGGGATGTCGACTCCCTGGCTGGCGAGGACGGAGCCCTTGGCGTCGAGGAACTCGACCGTCAGGTGCGTGGCCTTTGCGGCGGCGCTCCCGGCGTTGGTCGCGACCCCGGTGAGCGTCATTCCGCTCGAATCGGGGACCATGCTGGCGATCGTGATGTCCACCGACAGCGAGTCCGACGTCACCGTGTACTTGCGCGCCGAGTCCGTCTGGCCGCGCAGGTCCCACGCCTGCCCCATGAGACGCAAAGCCATCTTGTTCATCGGGTCGAGCACGACGAGACGCTGCAACGTGGCCACGGCGTTGGC
>DATLVL010000112.1:0-2341 GCA_035577525.1 Gemmatimonadales bacterium
CGCCGTCGGCTATGACTGGACGCCCGACGGCAAATCGGTGGTCGTGGACGGCTACAAGGATCCGGCAGCCGATCACAATTATCGCAATTCGGCGATCTACCAGGTGGACGTCGCGAACGGAGCGGTGCGGCCGCTGACGACGCGCCCGGGGGTGTGGACGAACCCCATTGTTTCCCCGGACGGCAAGTCGATCGCGTTTGCCGGGTACGATTCCAGCAATGCGAGCTATCATGCCGCCGATCTCTGGGTGATGGGCGCGGATGGCAGCGCGATGCGGAAGATCAGTGGTGATCTGGACCGCGATCCCGCCGGGCCACGCTGGGCACCGGACGGCAGCGGCGTCTACTTCGCCGCCGACGACCACGGATCGCGTAACATCTGGTTCGCGGGGCTCACCGGAGCGCCGCGCAGCGTCACGAGCGGGGCCCAGTTGCTCACGCTCACGTCGCTCGACCGCACGCTCAACGCCGTGGGTACGCGCAGTGATCCGACGCATCCGCCCGACATCGTGCGTTACAACCTCCGCAAGCCGGACCCGGTGGCCCGGCTGACGAGCGTCAACAGCGACATTCTCGGCCGCATGAAGCTGGCGCAGGTGGAGGAGATCAATTACGCCTCGAGCGGTGGCGCGCGTGTGCAGGCGTGGATCGTAAAGCCGCCGTCGTTCGACCGCGCCAGGAAGTACCCCCTGATTCTCGAGATCCACGGCGGGCCGCACGGCAATTACAACGTGGGCTTCAGCTACATGTTCCAGAACTTCGCCGCCGACGGCTATGTCGTGTTGTACGTGAATCCGCGCGGCTCGACGGGATACGGCTCGGCGTTCGGCAACGCCATCTTCCATGCCTATCCCAGCGTCGACTATGACGATCTGATGGCCGGCGTCGACACCGTCATCGGCCGCGGCATGATCGACACGACCCGGATGTACGTCTCAGGCTGCTCGGGCGGTGGCGTGCTCTCCTCCTGGGTGATCGGGCATACGCATCGCTTCGCCGCGGCGGCGGTGCGGTGTCCCGTGATCGACTGGATCAGCATGGCGGGCGAGACGGACATTCCGTTCTTCACATACAACTTCTTCGACGCGCCGTTCTGGGAAAAGCCCGAGCAATGGCTCAAGCAGTCATCGCTGATGTACGTCGGGAACGTGACCACCCCGACGCTACTCATGACGGGCGAGCTCGATCTGCGCACGCCGATCCCGCAGACGGAGGAGTACTTCTCCGCCCTGAAGTACCGCGGCATCGAGACGGTGATGCTGCGCTTCAACGGCGAGTACCACGGCACGGGCTCGAAGCCGACAAATTTCATGCGCACGCAGCTCTACATGATGAGCTGGTTTCAGAAGCACAGTGGGGCGGTGAAACAAACCGCACAAAGTGAATAGGACCGGCTAGTCTTTCGAGGAGGGCCTGTTCTCTAGCAGGATTCTGGCATCTACCGCCTGAACCCCCTGCGGAAGGGCAAGCAGCGGATTGATATCCAGCTCGGCGATCTCCTCATGGTCGGTCGCGAGCTGGGCCACGCGCTGCACGACCTCGCCGAGCGCCGCGAAGTCCACCGGCGGCGCGCCCCGGACCCCTTGGAGGATTGCTGCCCCGCGAATCCCCTTCAGCATGTCATGCACGTCGAGGGGCCCGAGCGGAGCGATGCGGAACACTACGTCGCCGAGCGCCTCGACGTAAATCCCGCCGAGCCCGAACATGACGAGCGGGCCGAAGACGGGGTCGCGACTCACGCCGACGATCGTTTCCCGCCCACCCGAGATCATGCGCTGCACCAGCAGCCCCTCGATCGTCGCCTCCGGCATCCGGCGGGTGACGTTGTCCAACATTTCGACGCACGCCTGCTTCAGCTCGGTCGCGGTCCCGATGCCTGTGCGGACGCCCCCGACCTCCGTCTTATGGATGATCTGCGGTGACACAATTTTGACCGCGACCGGGTAGCCGACCTCGGCGGCCGCGCGGGCGGCGTCTTCCGGATCGCGAGCCAGCCGTGCCGGCGCCGTCGCGATGCCGTACGCCGTGAGGACGCCGAGCACCTCGAGCTCGGAGAGCTTGGCGCGGCCGGCGCTTCTCGCCTGCGCGAGCAGTCGCGCGGCGCGCTCGCGATCCACGGGCAGGGGACGCTCAGGCACATCGGGGCGGGCGCGCCACTCGCGCAGGCGGCGCAACGCGCCGAGCGCGCGCGCCGCCGATTCGGGGAAGATGTAGGCGGGAATGCCAGCCCGGTGCAGCTCCGCGCGCCCTTCGGGAAGCCCCTCCCGGCCCATCAAGACGGCGAGAACCGGCTTCCCCTGATGCTCCTTCGCGGCTGCAGCGATCGACTCGGCGACATCCCC
>DATLVL010000113.1:0-12018 GCA_035577525.1 Gemmatimonadales bacterium
CAACCGAGAACCCCTTGAAGCCGCGCTCCACAATGAACGCGGTGATTCCCTTGTAACCCTTGTTGAAGTCGCTGTTGGCGAAGATCACGTAGACACCAGCCTCGGCGCCGTTCGTGATCCACAGCTTGCGGCCCTGGAGGATCCACTGGCCGCCCTGTTTCGTCGCCCTGGTCTGCAGGCCGAAGGCGTCCGAGCCGGACTCGGGCTCGGAGAGCGCGTAGGCGCCGACGGTGTCGGCCGCGAGGCGGGGGAGATAGCGGCGCTTCTGGTCCTCCGTGGCCCACTGCAGCAGCGGCTCGATGACGAGGGTGTTCTGCACATCGACCATGATCGCTGCGGAGGCGTCGACCGCCGCCAGCTCCTCGACGGCCAGCGTGGTCATGAAGAGCCCGCCGCCGGCGCCGCCGTAGGTCTCGGGGATCTCGATCCCCATGAGGCCGAGCTCGAACAGCTTCGGCACGAGCGTCGGGTCGATGGTGGCCGCCTGATCCATCGCGGCGACGCGCGGCCGGACCTCCGCGTCGGCGAAGTCCCGCACCGCGTCACGGAACATCTGCTCCTCTTCGGACAGCGCGGTCAGGGGCGCCGCGGAGGTCGACGTCGTCATCCCGGCTTCTTGTCCGGCAGCTGGAGCATTTCGCGGATGCCGCCCAGGGACGACAGCACGGCCGTCGCCTCGTAGGGCATGTAGACGACCTTGTTGTTCTGGCCGCTCACCATCTCCTTCAGCGCTTCGAGGTAGCGGATGGCGATGAGGTAGCGTGCGGGATCGCCGCCCGTGCCCTTGATGGCCTGCGTGATGCGCTCGATCGCCTGCGCTTCGGCCTCGGCGACCTTGAGCCGCGCCGCCGCCTCCGCGTCGGCCGCCAGGATGCGCGCCTGCTTCGTCCCTTCGGCCTTGTTGATCTCCGATTGCCGGATGCCTTCGGCTTCGAGGATCGCCGACTGTTTGCCCGCCTCGGCAGTGAGGATGGCGGCCCGCCGGTCGCGCTCGGCGCGCATCTGCTTCTCCATCGCGTCGCGGATGTCGCGCGGCGGGTTGACGTCCTTCAGCTCCACCCGGGCGACTTTGGCGCCCCACTTGTGGGTGGCGTCGTCGAGGATCTCCCGCAGCTTGGTATTGATGTGCTCGCGCGACGACAGCACCTGATCGAGGTCCAGCTCGCCGACCACGTTGCGCAGCGTGGTCTGGGTGAGCTTCTCGATCGCGTCGGGAAGGTTCGCGATCTCGTACGCCGCGCGCACCGGGTCGGTCACTTGGAAGTAGATCAACGCGTCGATCTCGACCACCACGTTGTCCTTGGTGATCACGTTCTGGCGCGGGAAGACGTACACAGTCTCCCGCAGGTCGATCGTGGTGGAGCGATAGCGGCGCGTGATCGTCTCCCCCGACGGCAGGCTGATCACCGAATGCCAGTCGAGCGCACGCGGCTGGTCGAAGAAGGGGACGACCAGGTTGATGCCGGAGGAGAGACTGCGGCTGTACTTGCCGAGTCGCTCGATCACCATGGTTTGTGCCTGGCGCACCACCACGATGGTGCGGCGCACGATCACGATGGCGAGCAGTGCGATCACGCCGACTACGATCAGTCCGAAATTCATGGCTCTGGGACCTCCCTCTCCACGACCAGGGTGCTGCCATCCACTTGGATCACCACTACGCGCGTACCCGGATCGATGGTTGCGCCGGTTTCAGCCTCGAGCAGCGTGCCGCGCCAGTCTTCGCCTTCGATCGCGACCCGGCCCACGCGGGTGACGGGATCGAACCGCCTGGTCACGATGCCCGACTTCCCGACCAGCGCATCGACGTTGGTCCGGACCTCCATCCCGCGGGCGTGGAGGAAACGCCGCACCAGCACCGGCCGCAGGCCGAACAGCGTCGCGACGGTCGTCGCGGCGAACACCAGCGTCTGGCCCAGGATGCCGATCGGGAACAGTCCCGCGACTCCGGCCGCGAGGCAGCCCACGGCCACGCTCGCGAGCCAGAACCCGGGGGCGAACATCTCGGCTACGAGGAGCAGTGCCGCCAACACGATCCAGATCTGCCAGCCGGACACGGACCTTCCCTACTGGTGGGCGCTGGAAATTACCGCCGCCGGGGGGCCGGCGCGACCATTGCAACCCTTTGACCTATCGAGCCATCCACCCCTGGAAACCCCTGCCGTCCGCCTGCGTACGGCTTCGCGTCACCTTCACGCTTGGAGCCTCCGATGCGCACCTCCGTCGTCCCGGGCGTCCTGATCCTCGTGGCCGCGGTCCCCCTGGCCGCACAGACGCCGCAACGCTACACGGTGAGCGGCGACAATGTCGCCATCTACAATCTCGCGGGCGCCGTGCGCGTCGAAGCGGGCTCGGCCGGGGAAGTCGTGGTCGAGGTCACCCGCGGCGGGTCGGCCGCGGCGAAGCTCGAGGTGCAAACGGGCCCGATCGGCAGCCAGCAGACGCTGCGGGTGATCTATCCGGACGACGACATCGTTTACCCGGCGCTAGGATGGCACGGGAGCTCGTCACTCGACGTGCGCGACGACGGCACGTTCGACGATACCCATGACCACCACTTGTTCGGCCGCGGCCATCGCGTCCGCATTCGCGGCGACGGCTCGGGCCTCGAGGCCTACGCCGACCTGCGCGTGCTCGTGCCGGCAGGCCGGCACGTGGCGATCCACCTCGCCGTCGGCAAGATGACGGCCACCAACGTGAACGGGCAGCTGCTGCTCGACGCCAGCTCCGCCGACGTCACCGCGAACGGGATCACCGGATCGCTCGACGCCAACACCGGGTCAGGTGACGTGCACGCCACAGACATCACCGGCGACCTGAACCTCGACACCGGCTCGGGAAACGTCAGCGTCACGCGCGCCAAGGGCGACGATCTCTCGGTCGATACGGGCTCAGGTGACGTGACGATCGATCACGCCGAGGGGCGCTCCCTGAAGATCGACACGGGGTCGGGCAACGCCGACGCGACGGCGGTGAAGGCCGACGATCTCAAGATCGACACCGGCTCAGGCGACGTGACGCTCGAGCTGCTCGCGGGCGGCGGCAACATCTACGTCGACACCGGCTCTGGTGAGGTCAATCTCACGCTGCCCGCGGACTACGGCGCGGACGTCGTGCTCGACACCGGCTCCGGCGGCATCGACTTGGGTGGCATCCCGGTGACGGTGCGGAAGATTCAAGAAGACCACGTCGAAGGCAGGATTGGGGATGGCCACGGGCGGCTGCATGTGGAGACGGGGAGCGGTGGAGTACGCTTGAAGAAGGCTTAGAGGCGCTCGATTAGGTTCATAGGGTGTCCGAAGGCACCGTCCGGCTCGACAAATGGCTCTGGGCGAGCCGTTTCTATAAAACCCGCGCCGCAGCCGTCCAGGCGATCCGCGCCGGTCGCGTCGACGTCAACGACGTGCGTGCCAAGCCGGCGAAGACCCTTAGCCTCGGCGACCGCGTCCGCATCAGAAAGAGCCCCTACGAATTCCGGCTCACCGTGCGGGCGTTGAGCCAGCAGCGCGGTAAGGCGGCTCAGGCTGCGCTGTTGTACGAAGAGGACCCCGCGGGCAAGGCCGCGCGCGAGCGCCTGGCGCACCAGCTGCGCATCGCCCCCACGCCGAGCTTTGACGGGAAGGGAAGACCCACGAAGCGCGACCGCCGCGAGATGGAACGGCTGCGCGGTGACGAGGAGTCCGACCTCGGGGACTAGAAAAACGAACGGCGGGCATTCGCCCGCCGTTCGCGCAATGTCGCTTCCCGGACTTACCGGCGCCGCACGTTGCCGAGGAGTCGCAGGATTTCGAGGTACAACCAGATCAGCGTCACCATCAACCCGAACGCGGCGTACCACTCCATGAACTTCGGAGCGCCCCCCGCCGCGCCGCGGGAGATAAAGTCGAAGTCGAGCGCCAGGTTCAGCGCTGCGATCGCCACCACCACGAGACTGAAGACGATCGCCCCGGTCCCGCCGCCGTACAGCAGCGGCACCGACACATGGAAGAAGCCGAGGACAATGGTGACGAGGTAGAACAGCGCGATCCCGCCCGTCGCCGCCACCACGACCATGCGGAAGCGATCGGTCACCTTGATGACCCCGGAGTGATACAGCACGAGCATCACGGCCAGCACGCCGAAGGTCAGGCCGATCGCCTGGAACACGATGCCGTGCAGCTGCTGCTCGTAAAACGCCGAGATTCCGCCCAGTGCCAGTCCTTCGGCGGCCGCATAGATCGGCGCTGTGATGCGCGCCCACCTGGGCACGAAGATCGTCGCGACCGCAGCGGCCAACCCGCCGAATACGCCGCCCAGCAGATACGGCATGATGACGGCCGGATCCTGCGCCTGGAAGTAGCGGGTCCACACCCACGTCGCCCCCGCTACGACGAGCAGCAGCAGCAACGCCGTCTTATTGATCGCGCCTTCGACCGACATGACTTCGCCGGTCCCTGCCTGCGCATACTGCTCGGCGCGCTGAAAAGCCCTGTCGTTGAGCAACGGATTTGCCATACGCCCAGCCCTTCGATGTTTCAGGTTGAATGTGGAATATAACCGAGCCGCTCGATTTCATCCGACTCGTAGATGTTGACGCCGCGCGGCGCGCGAAGCGCAACGCGCACCATCGCTTCCGCGACCGTGGCGGCGGCGATCGGCCGGTATTTGCGCAGCGGGCCGACCATCGCGAACGCCGTTCCCCGCATCACGGCGCTCCCGAGCGATTCGCCGGCGCGGCGCTCCGCTCGCTCACCCACGAGGATCGAGGGACGGAAGATCTGCCGTCCCTCGAACGGCAGCGCCGTGACGGCCGCCTCGGTCTCGCCCTTGACGCGGCTGTAGAAGATCCGCGAGTTCGGGCTCGCACCGAGCGAGCTGACAAGCAGGAATTGCTTCGCACCCGACCCCAGGGCCTGGCCCGCGAGCGAGACGACGAATGTGAAGTCGACCTGCCGAAACGCCGCTTCCGACCCCGCCTGCTTCATCGTGGTTCCGAGACAGCAGAACACATCGGTGGCGCGGGGAAACTCGAACCCGACGGTGCCGAGCCGATCGAGCTCCACGACGCGCTGCTCGAGTTTGGGATCGGCGCGATCGAGCGGGCGGCGCCCCAGCGCGATCACCCGTGTATATGCCGGCTCGGCGAGCAACCGCTCGAGACAGCGGCCGCCGACGAGCCCGGTCGCTCCCGCCAGGAGTGCCGTGCGCTCGGTCATTTCAGGTCGGCGAATGCCTGATTGAGGATCGGGTACAGGCGCCAGTCCTTGTAATCGAAGTGCCACCACTCGTCGATGTTGCGGGTGAACCCTTCATCCTCCATCACGCGCCGCAGCAGCTCGCGGCGCCAGCGTTGCAGGTCGGTGGTCACGGGGTAGTCGGGGTAGGAGCGTTTGGTCGCTTCGTCATAGGTCCCACCCATGTCGATCGGTTTTCCGGTGCGCAGGTCGTAGATCGTGAGGTCGACGGCGCAGCCGCGGTTGTGGCGCGAGCCGTTCGCGGGGTTCGCCACCATCCACCGGTCGGACGGCGGGGTCGCCTCCCAGAACGTCTTCGTCACGTACCAGGGGCGGTACCCGTCGTGGATCAGGAGGCCGTACCCCATGGCGCGCAGCTTCTGATGTGCCCGCAGCATCGCCTCGGCAGCGGGGCGCTGCAAAAACGCGTGCGCCGTCGAGTAGAAGACGCTCCCCAGGAAGTTGTTCGTCGTCGCGTAACGGATGTCGAACCGGATCGTCGGGTCGAGTGTCGCGAGATCGACGAGGTCGGGCGCTCGGAAGCTGCCGCTCTCGGCCGGGGGACGCTCGCCGTGCGCCAGAGCGAGCAGCTCGGCGACGGGATGGACGGGTTGCAACTTCTTCTGGCCGCCGGGCGCCGGGCCGACCTCGCGTCGCGGGAACGTCACGGCGCCCGCCACCGCCGCCGTCGCTGGCCCGCGGCGAGTCCCGAGAAAGGTCACCCGCTCGCCGACGTACATGCTGCTTGCCGGGAATGCAAAGACGCTGTCCGATACGCGCGTCAACGCGTCGTCCTCGACCCACTCGATCAGCGCGTGCATCGTCCCGCGACGCTCATAGATGAAGAGGGTCTCGTAATCCCAGCCGAATTCACCGAACAGGCGTTCCCAACGCGCCGGCGCAGCGGGTGGCGGCGGCTCGGCCGCGCGCGCGAAGGTGTCGGTGCCGAAAACGACGTGATTCGGGAGCAGCCGGATCGAGCCGCCGTACGTCAGGGCATCGTCGAATGTGAGCGTATCCCCGGACGCGCGAACGCGAGCCGGCACGACGCTGCCATCACGGGCGAGGTACAGCTCGTTCTGGCGCTCGAGCAGCTCGACCGCGGGGCCGTTCTTCCCACCCTTCACGTAGTGCCCCGCCGCCGCGCGCGCGGCTCCCGCGGGCAGGGATTTCGTTTCCGGCGGCTCCGGGATCGGCTTCCCCTCGCGCACCGCCAGCATCGCGCGCAATGCCGCGTCGGCGATGCGGTCAGTGACACTGTTGGCACCATCGAGTGTTGTCACGACGACGACGCCCAGGTGCTCGTCGGGCAGCGCGGCAAGCGTCGTGGCGAAGCCGTAGATCGCGCCGTCATGCCCTACACGCCGATGCCCGTCGAAGCGCGATACGAAGAAGCCGAGGCCGTTACCCTCCGCCGCCCCGGAGTCGGCGAATTGCGGGATCCACATCCGCTCGAGCGTGGCGCGGCCGACGACCGGGTTCGAATCGGCGAAGAGCGCCGCGAGGAATCTCCCGAGATCGAGTGCGCTCGTGTACAGCGTGCCGCTCGGCGCGTTGCGGCGGAATGTCGGCGCGGCGAAGCGACGCCCGTCGGATGCCCACATGAAGGCGGTCGCCACATCGGGCGCGAGCTCCGGCCCGGGCTCGAAGAACGCGCTGCGCGTCATGCCGAAGGGCACGAGCACCGAGTCATGCATGTAGCGGGGAAACGGTTCGCCCGCCGCCCGCTCGAGCGCCAGCCCGACGACCTGCAGCGCCCCGTTGGAATACTTGTAGCGCGAGCCCGGCCGGTACACGAGCGCGGTGCGGTTGAGGCTGGCCACCACGTCGGCGAGCGGTGGCGCGGTGGAATCGAAGTAGCTTCCCACGGGCGGCTCGCGGACCAACCCGGCGTGGTGCGTCATCAGCTGGCGCAGCGTGATCGTGCCGCCGAAGGGATTAGCCGGATGGAAGTCCGGCAGCGCCTGCGTGATCGGGGCATCGAGGTCCAGCGCGCCGCGCTCGACGAGGCGCATCAGCGCGATATCGGTGAACAGCTTCGACACGGATCCTACCCGGTAGATCGTCCGGGCCGTGGCCACCACACTGTCCTTCGGGTTTTGGTGGCCGAACCCGCGCGCCCAAACGGTGCTGTCCTTGTCGACGAGGACGATCGACACCGCGGACAGGTCTTTGTCCTTCATCTCGCTCATGATGTACGTCCCGAGCCGCGCCGCGGCGGCGGCGTAGTCGCTGCGTGCGGCGACGGAGTCCTGGCCCGAGAGCGGGGACGCACAGAGCGCGAGGGCAGCGGCTGCCACGAAACCGCGGGTCATGTCGAATCGATCCTCGAATGTGGTGATGTCGTCACGGCGCGCCCCGGGTGCGGCGCCACACCCACCAGTACAACAGCGCATTGGCGAGGACGACGAAGGCGCCGAGCACGACCTGGCCGTGCGGTGAGAGGCCGTCGGGGTAGACGAGGCGCGTGATGTAGTGATCGATGAATCCCCCGCCGTAGCCGGCCTGGCCGGCGCGGGCGCGGAGCGAATTTTCGAGCGGCGTGAGCGGGCAGGTCTTGGCGTAGAACTCGACCCACACGCCCCACGCCACGGCGGGGAGGTGCAGCCACATCCACCAGCGCCGCTGCAGCACGAGCAACGCTCCGCCGATCACGAAGACGATGTAGGCGAAGTGCAACAGCATGACGCCGTCGGCGAGGAGGCGATAGAGCATCGGTGCTGGAAGGCTACGTTAACCGCAACTGGCCGCCTAGTCCCGCCGGCTGCATCTTCACCCCGCGTATGTACACGCTCACCGCCGATCGCATCCTTCCCTGCACGATCACCGGCTCCTGGCCGCGCCCGCGCTGGTTCGACCTCAGCATGTGGGGCCGGCCGATCGACAGCTGCATGATGGACGTGCGGTTCCGCGAGAAGTTCCAGGATGCGATGGCCACGGTGCTGAGCGACCAGGAGCGCGCCGGCATCGACATCCTGACGCACGGCGATCTGCATTGCGACGACGACATGGCCGGCCGCTCGTGGCATCACTACCCGCTGCAACGTTGGGCCGGGTTCTCGGGCGACTATCTGCAATCCGAGGAGACCCGCTCGCCCTGGCTGCGCTATCCGCCGGGCACGCTCCTGAACGAGATCTACACCGGGTGGCGCTGGCCGCGGGTCGTGGACAAGATCGAGCATCGCCCGCTCGACTACGCCAAGATCTGGCGCATCGCGCAGAGCAAAACCGCCAAGCCGGTGCGCTTCGGCACCTGTTGCTCGCAGGTGATGGGGCTGTTCCTCGACCTCCACACGCCCAAGTACAAAGACCGTCACGAGGTCATCTGGGACATGGCCGTGGCCATGAATAGGGAACTGTTGGCGCTGCGCGACGCGGGGTGCCGCTCGATCCAGATCGAAGAGCCGACCGTTCATTTCTGGGCCAACACCTACGGCCGCGCGCACGACGAAGTGAAGTTCATGGTCGAGTGTTACAACCGCGAAGTGCAGGGGCTGGACGACGTGGAGTTGTGGGTCCACACCTGCTGGGGCAATCCCAACATGCAGCGCGTGATCGAGAACGACAGCTACAAGGAGTCGTTCGAGCTCTACCTCGACGCCATGCGCGGCGACGTGTGGACGGTGGAGATGAAAGACCGCAACCTGCGGGAGCTGGAGCTGTTCGCCCCGTTGAAGGGCCGGCTGAAGAAGAAGATCTGCATCGGTGTCGTCAGCCACCGTTCGCTCCAGGTCGAACGGCCCGAGGATATCGCCACCACCATCCGGCAGGCGTTGCAGTACATCGCGCCCGAGCAGCTGATCGTGTCGAGCGATTGTGGCTTCGGCCGCCAGGGCGGCAACCGCGACATCGCGTTTTTCAAGACCACCGCCATCGCGCAGGGGACGAACATCGTCCGTCGCGAGCTGGGGCTTCCGGTGACCGAGGTCCGGGCGGCGGATCCCGCCCTCCAGACGGACATCGTTCCAAAGACACCCGATCGCTAGCCGCCGTGGCGGCCCCGCCCGCCACGCCGTAACTTGGCGCGACCCTGCCGACCGTGGACTCGAACCGTGAGAACTTCCCTGATGCGACACAACCTGCTGTCCCTGCTCGCCGTTTCCTTGACCCCCATCGCCCTCGCCGCGCAAACGGCGTCCGCCGACACGATGCTCAATAAGCTGACGCCCGCCGAGCGTGCCGCGGGGTGGCGGCTGCTGTTCGACGGCCGCACCACCGACGGATGGCGCGGCTTCAAGCTCAACAACATGCCCGATGGATGGAAAGTCGTGGACGGGGCGCTGACGCGCGTCGCCGCGGCGGGCGACATCCTGACGGCGCAGAAATTCAAGAACTTCGAGCTCGACCTCGAGTGGAAGATCTCCGAAGGCGGCAACAGCGGCATCTTCTATCGCGGCAGCGAAGATGAGGACGCGATCTACTGGACGGCGCCCGAGATGCAGGTGCTCGACGACGCCCATCACGAGGACGGCAAGTCGCGCCTCACGTCGGCCGGTGCCGACTACGGGCTGTACGAAGCGCCTCCGGGGATCGTCAAGCCGGCGGGGCAGTGGAACCAGGTGCGCCTCATCGTGAACGGGCGGCATGTCGAGCACTGGCTGAACGGCGTGCGGATGCTGCAATACGAGCTGTACAGCCCCGACTGGGAGATGAAGGTGCGGGACAGCAAGTTCGCCGCGCATCCCAAGTATGGCCGTAACGAAGAGGGGTACATCGGGCTGCAGGACCACGGCGACTGGGTGGCGTTTCGCAATATCAAGATCCACGTGTTGCCCTAGAGGCTGCCGGCCGTCGGCTATCAGCTTTCAGCGTCACAGACCACTAACGGGAGAAGCGGCATCGTGAGCACTCGCGCGAAGCTCTCTGTGATGATGTTCCTGCAGTTCTTCATCTGGGGTGCGTGGTACACGACGATCGCCGTGTACATGAAGGGCCACGGGATGGAGAAGCTCACGTTCTGGCCCTACACCGTGAACCCGATCGCGGCGATTTTTGCGCCGTTCTTCCTCGGGCTCATCGCCGACCGTTACTTCGCGACGGAGAAAGTGCTGGGGACGCTCCACGTCATGGGCGGCATCATCATGTTCATCGTGCCGCGGTTCACTGGCTCTCCCACACTGTTCATCATCCTGTTGTTGCTCTACAACCTGTGCTACATGCCGACGCTCGGCCTCGCCAACAGCCTGGCGTTCCATCACATCCAGGATCAGGAGAAGCAGTTCCCGCTGATCCGCGTGTTCGGCACGATCGGGTGGATCATCGCCGGCCTGTTCATCAGTTACGTGCTGGGACCGGTGCTCGGGGTCGTCGCCGAAGGCACCGAATGGCCGATCTACACCACGGCCATCGCCAGCATTTTGCTGGGACTGTACGCCTTCACGCTGCCGCACACGCCACCGCCTGGTGCTGGGAAGCAGGTGTCGGTGCGCAGCATCCTCGGGCTCGACGCATTGGCACAGCTCGGCGATCGCTCGTTCTACGTGTTCATCGTCGCATCGTTCCTGTTGTGTATTCCGCTCGCTGCCTACTACAACTTCACTCAGCTCTACCTGCAGAGCGCCAACGTCACGAGAATCGCGGCGGTGCAGACGCTCGGGCAGATATCGGAAACCGGGTTCATGCTGCTCATGCCGCTGATGTTCCTGCGGCTGGGCGTAAAGAGGATGCTGATGGTGGGCATGGCGGCCTGGGTGCTGCGATACGGCCTCTTTTCGTTCGCCGCTCCCAACGCGATCATCGGCCTCATCGTCATCGGCATTCTGCTGCACGGCGTGTGCTACGACTTCTTCTTCGTAACCGGGCAGATCTACGTCGACAAACGATCCACTCCGGCGATTCGGGGCCAGGCCCAGGGGTTCCTGGTGTTGGTGACTTACGGCCTCGGGATGTTCATCGGCGCGCTGGTAGCCGGCCGAGTCTACAACCTCGTCCTCGGTTCCGCCGCCAGTCTCACACTGGATCAGTGGAGGAGTTTCTGGATCCTGCCTGCGGCATTCGCGGGGCTGGTATTGGTGTTCTTTGCGGTGATGTTCCGGCCCCAAACAAAGTCATAAGCAACAGCGTCAAGGGAACACGTCGAGGAACTACGTAAGGAGATTGGCATGGCGCGGAAGCGCATCTCACGGAGACGGTTCGTCGGCGACGTGGCCGCCGGCGCGGCATTCACCATCGTGCCGCGGCACGTCCTCGGCCGGGGATATCGGGCGCCGTCCGACAAGCTGCACATCGCCTGCATCGGCTGTGGCGGCAAGGGGCGCTCCGACATCGACGGCGTCGCGAGCGAGAACATCTACGCCCTGTGCGACGTCGACTGGCACATGGCGCTCGATGCGTTCCAGCATTATCCCCAGGCGAAGCGCTACCGCGATTACCGCGAGATGCTCGATAAGGAAGGCAAGAACATCGACGCGGTAACGGTCTCGATCCCCGATCATTCCCACGCCGCCGCCGGTCTCGCGGCCATGAAGCTCGGGCATCATGCGTTCATCCAGAAGCCGCTCGCGCGCACGCTCGGTGAAGTGCGAGCACTGGAACAGGCGGCGCGGCGCTTCAAAGTGGCGACGCAGATGGGCAACCAGGGACATACGCACGAAGGGACGCGCCTCATCCGCGAGTGGGTGGAGGCCGGGGCGATCGGGACGGTGCGCGAGGTCCATTTCTGGACCAACCGGCCGTGGTGGCCCCAGGGCATCGAGCGGCCGCTCGAGGAGTTCTACGCACCCGAGTGGCTCGACTGGAACCTCTGGCTCGGACCGGCTGCGGAACGCCCCTACAATCCGGCGTACGCGCCGTTCAAGTGGCGCGG
>DATLVL010000114.1:0-12177 GCA_035577525.1 Gemmatimonadales bacterium
ATCGCCGGGTACTGGCTGATTCAGGTGAAGAACAAGGACGAAGCGATCGCCTGGATGCAGCGTGCCCCGTTCGGGGGTGGCACGGTGATCGAGATTCGCCAGGTGTTCGAAGCCGAAGATTTCGGACCGGAGTTCACCCCCGAGCTGCGGGCCCAGGAAGAGCGCCAGCGCGCGCAGCTCGGCGCCAAACGGAAAGGACGGTGAGACGATGCGATTCCTCTCGATTTTCAAAACCCCCGAGCGCACGGCCCCGCCCTCCCAGGAGGAGATGGACCGGATGGGCCGCTACATCGACGAGTCGATGAAGAAGGGCGAGCTGGTCGCCACGGAGGGCTGTCTGCCCAGCGCGTTGGGCGCCCGCGTGCGCCTCGCGAACGGGAAGGTGACGGTCACCGATGGTCCGTTCACCGAAGCCAAGGAAGTCGTCGGCGGATTCGCGATTCTCAATGCCGCGTCGAAGGAGGAGGCCGTCGAGCTGGCCCGTCGCTTCCTCGGTTTCGTGGGCGGCGAGGGCGAGTGCGAAATTCGGCAGCTCTACGAGGCCCCGGCTCCCGTGCGGGCGTGACCGCCGACACGCATCGAGCGATCGAGGCCGTCTGGCGGATCGAGTCCGCCCGCCTCATCGGCGGCCTCGCGCGCCTCGTGAAGGATGTGGGACTTGCCGAAGACCTGGCGCAGGATGCGCTGGTCGCGGCGCTCGAGCGGTGGCCGGAGTCGGGCGTCCCGGACAATCCGGGCGCCTGGCTCATGGCCACCGCCAAACATCGTGCCATCGACCATCTGCGCCGGCGCAAGCTGCTCGACACGAAACACGAAACCCTGGGCCACGAGCTCGAAGCCGAGCAGGAGCGTACGGCCCCCGATCTCGACCGGCTCGACGACGACTTCGGCGACGACATCCTGCGCCTCATCTTCACCACCTGTCACCCGGTGCTCTCCCCCGAGGCCCGGGTCGCGCTCACCCTGCGCCTGCTCGGCGGGCTCGCCACCGATGAGATCGCGCGCGCCTTTCTCGTCCCCGAAGCGACGATCGCCCAGCGCATCGTGCGGGCGAAGCGGACGCTGCGCGAAGCCCACGTCCCCTTCGAGGTCCCGCGCGGAGCGGAGCGCGCGTCACGCCTCGCCTCGGTGCTGGAGGTGATCTACCTCGTCTTCAACGAGGGTTACTCGGCCACGGCGGGCGACGATTGGGCGCGCCCGGCGTTGTGCGAGGACGCCGTGCGGCTCGCCCGCGTGCTCGCCGAGCTCGTTCCGCAGGAGCCCGAGGTGCACGGCCTCGCAGCGCTGCTCGAGATCCAGAGCTCGCGCCTGCGCGCGCGCCTCGGTCCTACGGGCGAGCCGATCCTGCTGCTCGACCAGGACCGGGCGCGCTGGGATCAGCTGTTGATCCGCCGCGGATTGAAGGCGTTGGAGCGCGCCGAGGTGCTAGGCGGAGCGTACGGCCCGTACACCGTGCAGGCCGCTATCGCCGCCTGCCACGCGCGAGCCACGAGCCCCGAAGAAACCGACTGGACGCGCATCACGGCATTGTACGACGCCTTGGCGCAGCTCACGCCGTCACCCGTCGTCGAGCTGAACCGCGGCGTGGCCTACGCGATGGCGTTCGGGCCGGCGGCGGGACTCGAAATCGTCGATCCGCTGCAGGATGAGCCGGCTATGCGCGAGTACTACCTGCTTCCGGCAGTGCGGGCCGACTTCCTCGCGAAACTCGGTCGCTCGGAAGAGGCGCGCCAGGAGCTGGAGCGGGCCGCTGGCCTCACGCGCAATGCGCGCGAGCGGACACTGCTGATTGAGCGTGCGCAGTCGTTGAAGCGCGTCTGAGAATCGCGGCTCTACTACTCCAGCCGCAGCGTCTCCGCCGGATCGATCTGGGCCGCGCGCCACGCCGGGACGCCGCACGCCAGCAGCGCGACGCTCCCCAGCAGCGCGGTCACACCGACGTAGGTGATCGGATCGAGCCGCGACACGCCGAACAGCAACGTCACCATGGCCTGCGTCGCTGCCGTCGCCCCGATCAGCCCGATCGCGACGCCGAACCCCGTGAGCAGCATCCCTTGGCGCACCACCAGGCCCACGATCCTCGCGCGCGAGGCGCCCAGGGCCGCGCGCACCCCGATCTCGCGCGTCCGCTCGGCCACGCTGCCCGCGAGCACGCCGTAGATCCCCGCCGCCGCAAGCACCAGGGCCGCCACCCCGAAGGCGGCGAACAGCGTGAGTGCGAAGCGGCGCTCCGCCGCCCGGGCGGCCATGAGCTGCGACATGCTCGCAACCCGCACGATCGGCTGGTCCCGGTCGACCGACCAGATGGCGCGCCGCACGGCCGCGGCGAGCGCGGCCGCGTCGCCGCGGCAACGGACGACGAGCGACATCGACCGATCGGCGAAGGGCCACTGCCGCTCCGCGGTGTACACGGCGTCGGTTTCGTTCCGCGCTAAGGACATCTGTCGCACGTCCCCCACCACACCAACGACGGTGAAGGGCCCCGCCGGGCCGATGCGGAGCCGCTGTCCGATGGGATCGCCCGCGGGAAGGCGGCTCTTGGCCAGCGACTGGCTGATGACCGCGACGAGGGGCGCGCCGGAGACGTCCCGCTCGTCGAGCGCGCGGCCTTCCGAGAGCGGGATACCCATCGTCTCGAGGTACCCCGGGCTCACCGCATAGCGATAGACCGGATACGTCGCATCGGGCTCTGACGGACCGGCGTCGAAGTGCGCGCCGTATTCGTCGTCATCGCTCGACAGCGGGAGCTGGCTGGTGAGCCCGGCCGCGGTGACGCCAGGGACCTGCCGGACGGCCTCGAGCATCCGGCCGAAGAACCGGTGGGTGGAACTGTCCTGGTCGAACCGGTGGCTGGGAGTCTGTACCTGCATTGTCAGGAGGCCAGCGGAATCGAACCCGGCGCGAACCGCGAACAGCCTGCCGAGGCTCCGCAGCAGCAATCCCGAGCTGACGAGCAGCACCAGTGCGAGGGCGACTTCGGCGGTAACGAGCGCCCCACGGGCGCGCCGGTGTCCGCCCGTACTGCGCCGCGATCCATGCTGCAAGTCGTCGTGCGGATCGGCGTGTGCCGCCTGCAGCGCCGGCGCCATCCCCATCACGAGCCCGATCAGGGTGGTGACCCCCACCCCGAACAGTAAGACCGAGCCGTGGACGCCGATGGAGCCGAGGCGCGGCAGCTCGGACGGACCGAGGGCGACCAGCGCCCGCACGCCGAGCATGGCGACGATCATGCCGGCCGCGCCGCCCAACGCGGCGAGCAGGAGGCTCTCGGTCAAGAGCTGCCGCATCAACCGGCCCCGCCCCGCGCCCAGCGCGGCGCGCAAAGCGATTTCCCCGCGCCGCTGGACACCGCGAGCGAGGAGCAGGTTGGTCACGTTCACGCAGGCAATCACGAGGACCAGGATTACCGCCCCCAGGATCGTGACGAGCGCCTGCCGGACGCCGCCCGTCAGTTCCTGGTGCAGTGACGTGACGGCGAATTGCGCATGCGGGTCGTAGGTCTCGGGGTGCTGCTCCGTTAGCACCCCTTTCCCGACCGCCTGGACGTCACGGTTCGCCTGCTCGATGCCGACTCCCGGCAAGAGCCGCGCGATCGTGCGCAGGTGATGCCCCCAGGCCCGACCTTGGGTCAGGTCGTACTGCAACGGCGCCCACGCCTCGGCCGACGGCGCCAGGACTTCCTCGAAGCCCCGCGGCAACACGCCGATGACGTCATAGGCGTCGTCGTCGAGCATGATCGGTCGACCGATGATCGCGCGGTCCGCGCCGAAGCGTCGGCGCCACAGCGCATCGCTGATGATCACCACGTTCGGCCCGTGCAGCCGGTCGTCGGCGGGTGTGAAGTCCCTTCCCAGCGCGGGCAGCACGCCCAGGACATGGAAGTAGCCCGCGCTGACGCGCTGCCCTTCGATGACCTCCGGCTCGGCGAGACCGGTCAGGGCAGGTTTCCACGGCTTGAGCACTGCGATCGACTCGAACGAACGGGCGCGGTCGACGTAGGCGCGATACATGCCGAACGTGCCGGCGTTGCGCCCGCCGCCGCTCGGGACCTCCAGCAGGGCCATGATCCGGCCGGGCTCTCGGTACGGCAGATCCTCGATCAGGATCGGATTGATCGCACCGAAGATCGCCGTGGTGGCTCCGATCCCGATCGCGAGGGTGAGGACCGCCACGACGGTGAATCCCGGCGTGCGCCGCAGCCGGCGCGCGGCATAGCGCAGATCGGCGAGCAGCACCTCGAGCGCGTTCTCCCATCCGACGGCCCGCACCTGCTCGCGCACCGTGGTGACGTTGCCAAGCTCAAGTCGGGCGGCGCGCAGTGCATCCTCGGGCGACAGACCGCGGTCGCGGTGAGCGGCGGCGGCCTGGTCGAGGTAATCCTGGACTTCGTCGGCGACGTCCTGGTCGGCCGCGTGCCGATGGAACAGCGCGCGCAGACCGCGCGTCAGCTGGCGCCAGACCATGCTCACCCCTCTGCCTTGAGCAGCCGCGCGACCGCGGTGACGCGCCGCGTCCAGTCCGCCGCACGGGCCTCGAGCTGCTTGCGGCCGGTGCGCGTGAGCGCATAGAACTTGGCGCGGCGCGAGTTCTCGGTCTGGCGCCATTCGGCATCGAGCCAACCGGCGCGCTCGAGCCGCTGCAGCGCCGTGAGCAGCGATCCCGGGTTGACCTTGAAGACGCCGCGCGAGACCTGCTCGATCCGGCGCGCGATGCCGAACCCGTGCAACGGCTGTAGGCTCAGCGTCTTGAGAATCAGCATGTCTAGGGTGCCCTGGATCACGTCCGTGTTGAGTTCGTCCATGGCGATCAGGTTAGGAGACTACATCTTGACTGTCAAGATGTGGACGTCAACACTTAGTGCGGGATGATATAATCAGTCATGGCACCGAGCGACCGCGTCCGTACGTTTCACGAGCTGCATCAATCCGGCTGCTTCGTCATCCCGAACCCCTGGGACCGCGGCAGCGCGCGGCTCCTCGCCCAGCTCGGCTTCCCCGCCCTCGCCTCCACCAGCTCCGGCTTTGCCTGGTCGATGGGGCGCCCCGACAACGGCGTGACGCTGGACCAGGCCCTGGCACACTTCCAGGCGGTCGCGCAGGCGGTGGAGATCCCCGTGTCGGCCGATTTCGAGCACGGCTTCGCCGACCAGCCCGCGCAGGTCGCTGAGCACGTCAGCGCCGCCGTGCGGACGGGCATTGCGGGATTGTCGATCGAGGACTCGACGGGAGACGACGCCAATCCACTCTATGCCTTCGACCTCGCCGTCGAGCGCATCCGCGCGGCGCGTGCCGCGATCGACGCGTCCGGGACGGGCGTGCTCCTCACCGGGCGCTCCGAAGGGTTCGTCGCGGGACGCCCCGACATGGCGGAGACGATTCGCCGCCTCACGGCCTACGCTGCGGCCGGCGCCGACTGCCTCTTCGCCCCGGGGATCAAGAACGTCGCCGACATCACGGCCGTGGTCCGCGCCGTGGCCCCGAAGCCCGTGAATGTCCTCGTCGGGAGCGACTGGACGACCGTGCCGCAGCTGGCGCAGCTCGGCGTACGCCGCATCAGCACCGGCGGCGCGCTGGCGCGCGCGGCGTGGGCGGGGTTTCTCACGGCGGCCAAGGAGATCGCGGCCCAGGGGACGTTCGGGGCGCTCGCCAAGGCAGTGCAGCTCTCCGGCGACATGAACCGCGCCTTCTCGTGACCGCTACGCGGCGAGCAGCGCCGTCCGGCCGCGCAACGCGAGCGTCAGCATGACTCCCGAAATGACGACGTGCGGCAGGTTCAACAGAACGTTCGACATGACCGGGTGCTGCTGGATCACGCCGGTCACCAGGTAGATCGCGGCATCGACGGCGTAGTAGCAGCCGAAGACGAGCAGGGCGAGCCGGCTGGCACGCGCCGACGTCAGCGCCGCGCCGAGCAGCAGCATCGCGCTGAGACCGTGGGTGACGTCGTCCGCGGCCCCGATCATGTAGAGGCCGAGCATCTGGTGCTCGCCGTTGGCCGACATGGCGACGTGACCGGCGCCGCCGTTGAGCGACGGGATGTAGCCGAGCACGACGACCACGGCAAAGAGTAGACCGAACCCGAACGCACTCCAGCGTAAGGCGCGATCCGATGGCATGGTTCCGCTCCCGGAAAAAGGTCGGCTCCCCACCAGGGAAGCTGCGGCGCTGGCTCCGCGTCGTCGGCCGGAGCCTGGCCGCGCTGCTGTTGTTTGGCGTCCTCGTCAGCGTCATCGGCTTTTTCCGCGCCCCTGCGGTGCCGGTGATCGCTCTTCCCGACTCGAGCGAGCGGGTGACGGAGGTGACCGGACTCTACCCGATCACGATGGACCGCGTCGCCACGCCCCGCTCGGTCGAGGAGATCGCAGCGTTGGTGGCGTCCTCCCCCGGCCCGATCTCCATCGGAGGGGGACGCTACAGCATGGGCGGCCAGACGGCCACTCCCGACGGCGTCCAGCTAGACCTGCGGAACTTTCACGGCGTCGTGTCGCTCGACACCGCGGCGCGCATCATCATCGTGCATTCCGGCACGCGCTGGCGCGAAGTACAGCAGGCGATCGATCCCGCGGGGTTGTCGGTCAAGATCATGCAGACCTACAACACCTTCACGGTCGGCGGCGCGCTCTCGGTGAACGCCCACGGCCGCTACGTCGGGCAGGGACCGGTGGTCCGCTCGGTGCGGGCCATCACCCTCGTGCTCGCCGACGGGCGCGTGGTGCGGGCGAGCCCCGGCGAGCACCCGGAGCTGTTCTACGGGGCGATCGGCGGCTACGGCGCGCTCGGCGTCATCGCCGACGTGACGCTCGATCTCGCCACCGACGTGCGCGTACAGCGCGTCGATACCACGCTCGCCGTCGCCGACTATCTCGCGTACTTCCGCAGCCGCGTGCAGACCGACACGGGCGTCATCTTCCATAACTCGGATATCTATCCGCCGGCCTACGAGACCACGCACGCCGTGTCGTACGTGCGTACCGACCTCCCGGTTACCGACTCCGAGCGGATGCAGCCCGCCGACCAGGCGTCCTTCTCGCGCCGCCTCGCCTACCGGGTCATCTCGAGCGGGACGATCGGCAAATGGATGCGGCAGCACATCATCGATCCGTTGATGTTCCGGGGCCACCCCGTGACCTGGCGCAACTACGAGGCCAGCTATGACGTCAGCGAGCTGGAGCCCGCATCGCGGGCGCGCTCCACTTACGTCCTACAGGAGTACTTCGTCCCTTCCGACAGCCTGCCGGTCTTCGTGCCGCGCATGCGGGAGATTCTGCGACGCCATCACGTCAACGCGGTCAACGTTTCGATCCGCCATGCGAACGCCGACCCGGGGACGGACCTCGCCTGGGCACCGACGGAGGTGTTCGCGTTCGTGCTGTACTACAAACAGGGCACTGATGGCGCGGCGCGCGCCGAGGTCGGCCGCTGGACGCGTGAGCTGATCGATGCCGCGATTCAAAGCGGCGGCCGCTATTACCTGCCCTATCAACCCGTGGCGACGCGCGACCAGTTTACGCGCGCCTATCCCGGGTCGGCCGCGCTGTTCGCGCTGAAACGACAGGTCGATCCCACCAACAAATTCACCAACACGCTGTGGGACACCTACGAGCCGGGCCCGGACGGCCGCATCCCCGACGTGTCGGCCGACCACATGCCGGCGGTGCTCCCCAGCGAAGTACGCATCGCGCTCGATACCCTCCGAGGATACCAGCGCGAGGAAGGCGCCGAGTACCTCACGCACCCGGAGTGGGACCTCGTCTATACCAGCGAGGCGTACGCGCGTTGGCTGTCGGCGAGGAAGCCGCCGAGCGACTTCCCCTACGTCACGTCGGTGGGGACGTTCTGGCGCAGCTACTTCGCGACCTGGCGCGCCAGCCGCGATCGCTCACCCGCGGGATTCGGGACGCACGTGATGCTGGGCGTGATCGGCGTGTCGACCGCGATCGAATACGGATTGAAGGGTCTGTACGAGACGACCGTCGGGCGCCTGGCGGAGGCTGACGCGCCGATCGACGGCACGGCGGAGGATCGCTACGCCGCGAGAGTCGCCACCGAGTACGCACAGCTGATCAACGACAAGGGATGGTACGAGTTCTCGTTCGCGCACGCGCTGGTGCATCTGTGGACCGACGTGCCCTTCTTCGGCCCCGGGATCCTGCGCAAATGGGAGCGCCGTCTCTGGCTATCGGCGGAATACGGCTTCAAGGCGGTCTACGCGACGCTGATCGGACTCGGCACCGGGGCGGCGTACGCACCCGACGAGCTGCAGCGCTACGTCGTGGTCGCCGGGTGGAACGACTCCCTCGCCGCGGACACGGCACCGGTGCATTTGCGGCGCGTGGCCTGGCTGGACCGCCGCTACGCCCTGGTCAGCGTGCCGCGCTATGCCGCGTTCCGCGACGCGCTGCTCGGGCTGTCGCAGCACGCCTCCCGCTTGCGCGTCGCTGAGATTTCCGGCAATGAGATCGTCACCGTGACCGGCACCGCGCCGCTGTCGTGGCGCGCGCCGCCGCGCAGCACCGTCGTCACCGCGTACCCCGTCCCCACCGACCCGGGATGGATGCGCGTCGTGTTGGCGGTAAATGCCAGAGACCTGCTGGATGTGCTGAGTGAAAAGACGAGAGGACGATTGGTAGTGGATCATATCTACGACTACTGAAACACTCACGGCTTTCTCGCTCTAACAAACGCCCCCTTGATCCGTCCGCACACCTCGCGCGCGAGCACGTCGGCGTCGAGCCCGGCCCCGCTCAGCACGGCCCTCGCGTCCTCGAACTCGTAGACTCGCGTCGGCTCGATATCGACATCCGTAAACCCCGTCACCTGCAACAGATCCCGGAACTCCTGCTCCTCGAGCGCCCCGGCGATGCAGCCGACCCACAACTCCATGCTGCGGCGCACCACGTCGGGGATCTCGCCATACACCACCACGTCCGAGACGGCGAACCGGCCGCCGGGCTTGAGGACGCGGAACGCTTCGGCGAGCACCGCCGGTTTGTCGGCCGAAAGATTGATCACGCAGTTGGAGATGACGACGTCGACCGACGCGTCGGGGAGCGGGATGTGCTCGATGTCGCCTTTGAGAAATTCCGCGTTGGTCACGCCGGCTGTGCGCTGGTTGTCGCGCGCCAGCTCGAGCATCGCGTCGGTCATGTCGAGGCCGTAGGCCTTCCCACCGGGGGCGACACGGCGCGCCGAGAGCAGCACGTCGATCCCGCCCCCCGACCCGAGGTCGAGTACCACTTCCCCCGGAACGAGCTGGGCGAGTGCCGTCGGGTTGCCGCAGCCAAGCGATGCGAGCACGGCTGTTTCGGGGAGCCATTCCGTTTCGGCCGCCTGGTAGAGATTCGCGGTCATCGGATCGCAGCACCCCGTGGCCCCACCGCCGCACGTCGCCCGCTCCCCGGCCTGCAGCACACGCAGGGCCGCCGAGCCGTACCGCGCCCGCACCGTCTCTTTGATGTCGTCCATCTTCGTTTCTCCGGTGTCCATCAAGTTTGATTGATGTGTTGCAGAAAAAAAATCACGGGCAGCACGCGGCCTGGCAGCTGCCGGCGTGCTTCCCCGGCTTCACCGCGCGGGCAAAGTCGGCGATCCCGTCCAGCGCGTCGGGACTGAGCGCGTAGTACACCCACCGCCCCTCGCGCCGGTCGGTCACGACCCCGGCGTGTTTCAGCACGCCGAGGTGGAACGAGAGGCGCGACTGCGCTGCCACAAGCGCGTCCTGCAGCTCGCACACGCAGCGCTCGCCGTGCGACAACAACACGACGATTTCGAGGCGCGTGGGGTCGGACAGCGCGTGAAACCAGGATGCAGGACGATTCAGATGCGGGAGGACGGTGCTCGCCATGGCGAGCAACATATCAACGATTGTTGATATAAGTCAAGGGAGAGAAAACACAAAAGGCCAGGACGTCTTCTCCTGGCCTTACCTGTTCACTGTTCACCCCTGTGCGTCTTCACGTCTGTCCATCCAGCCTGATCATGCCCTGGCCCGGATTCGAACCGGGACGCCTTGCGGCACTGCCCCCTCAAGACAGCGTGTCTACCAGTTTCACCACCAGGGCGGTCGCAGAAACGTAGGCGGGCGCTGCAGGATGGTCAAGCGAAAGTCCGAATGGCCAATATCGAACACCGAATTTCGAAATCCGACATTCCATATTCGACATTCGGACTTGGTCAGTTTGGCGAGTGGACCCCTTGCCCGTCATAGGGCCGGCTCGAGCCGATGCCGGGGCCGGACGGGTTGATCGCGTCGAGACTGTTATCGATCTGCGCGATGATCTGGCGGATCGACCCGGGGAACGGCGTCGGGCTGGCGTGATCGCCGAACGGGTCGGTGTACCACACCCGCGGGCCGTTGCCGTTGCGGATGATGGTGGAGTTGATGTCCACGACGCGGTGCGCCCCGTTGAACACCGACTGCGGATTGTTGAAGGCGACGGCCGTGTCGGCACCATTGTTGGTCGACTGGTCGCACGGCCCGCCGCGGGCGCGCTCGCCATTGGGACCCACCCAGAAGCAGACGTCGATCGGACGGCCCGTAATGTTCGCCGCTGACGGATCGTAGAAGCGGCTCGGCAGGAACACCTGAAAATACGGATTGAAGAAGGCGATGCCGTGCCCATCGGCGCTGCGCACGTCGTTCGAAGTCTGCCAGCTCTCGTGCAGCAGATCCCAGTTCGACGTCTGCCCCGCCGGAACGAGCAGCTGGTCCGCGCAGCTGCGGTCGGGGATGATGCGGCGGCCGCCGCCATCGGGCGAGTTCGCCGGCGTCGGTGGACCCACGACCACGCTCGAATCGCCGTTACAGCTGCGATCGAACTGTCCGGGGGTGCCGATCGCAATCAGCTCGGTGACGTGCAGCTCGGTTCCATCGGTGCAGCGGATGTGATAGGCGAGCTCGTGCAGGTTATTGGTGAAGGCGTCCTTGGAGTGCGTCCCCTGATGCAGCTTCACCAGCACGTCGCAGGTGACGTGAAACAGCTGGTCGGCGGCGTCGCTGCCGAAGTGCAGCGGAACGTCGTTGGCCCACTCGATCTTGTGACCGAAGTGGTCTTCGTGCCTCGGATTCGCTGGATCCCACGTATCGAGCTGCTCGTTGGCGTAGCCGAACGGGATCGCGCCGACCTCGTGGTACAGATTGGAGCCGCGTGGATCGCGTCCGTGCTCGTGTCCGAAGCTGCACCCCGTCGCGGGATCGACGGGCGGATGCCACGTGGGATAGAGCTTGCCGTCCGGACCCACGACCGAGTACTGGTCGTGAATGTCCTTCGTGCACGTGTCCCCCGTTCCGGGCGTCCACAGTCCGAACGCGGCACTCGGGCCGTTGGTGGCCACGAGCGGTGGCGACTGCAGGTCCTGACTGCACGCGAAACCAAAGAGCACGACGAACGGCGCGCCGATCCCTGCGATCCGCACCACGCGGCCCAGCATTGGCGACATGCCCGGAGATACCGCCGTGCCCCGAGCCCAGCCGTGACGACCGTCACCCGGATTTGGTACTTCTCCCGGGTTGTTGAATTGTCGCCTTCCATATCGTACTCATTGAGCGATGACCACGACCCCTCGATCGATCGCATGGGCGCTGTGCGTGAGTCTGGCGGTCGCCCCGCTCGCCGCGCAACGCCAGGCCACGCCGGGCGGCAACTCGGGACTCTGGCTCGGTGGCGGCGCGGGATTCGGCTGGGCCCGCGTCGGGTGCCGCATCTGCGACGCTAACCGCGGCCACAGTCTCTCGGCGTACGGACACGCCGGCTTCGCGTTGTCGCCCAGGATCATTCTCGGTGGCGAAGTGGAGCTGTGGCGCCAGGGCGCGCGGCCCGACCAGAATCGTCCTGCGACGGAATGGATGATGGGCTACAGCGCCGTGATGTTCTGGTACCCGTCGCCGCGCCAGCCGTACTACCTGAAGAGCGGCTTCGGGCTCGTCACCTACCGCATCCACGACGCCACCGACGCCCTCACCGCGACAGCCCTGGGACCCCAGATCGGCGCCGGATGGGAATTCCCGATCGCGTCCCACATCGCCGTCGTGCCCTACGCCAATTTCCTCTTCGCTTCAACGGGGGCTGGAGTGAAACTGAACGGCCAGCAGGTGCTCGACCACGCGAGCCTGGAGCTGTTTCAGTTCGGGGTGGGACTTTCCAGAAGGTGATGCAGGAAGGTGGAAGAGGGTGGCAGA
>DATLVL010000115.1:0-6799 GCA_035577525.1 Gemmatimonadales bacterium
GCTTAGAGGCCCACGTACTTGGCGCGGGTGACGTGCACCTGCATGAGCTGCTGCATCAGGTCTACCCGCTGCCGCCACAGATCCACCAGCTGCGCTTCGCCGACGCCAGAATCGCCGAATTGCGCGAGCCGGCCGTCGAGCGATGCGATCTGATCCTCGAGCTGCGCCGTGAGATCGGCTTCGCGGCCGCTCATCACGCGCGAATCGGAGTCGTAATCGTGCAGCACCGTCTCGAGCTGCGCTGACTGCTGCTTTGCCTGGGCCAGGTTGTCGGCGTACGCCGGCGCCTTGACCATGGAATAGACGATCACCAGGCCGGCGAGCGCCGCCGCGACCGCCAGGCCGCTACGCAACCAGCGCTGCCGCCGATGCGAACGCTCGGCGAGAACGGTGTCCCGGATCGCGTGCCAGCGATCACGCGGCGGCCGCAGCGCGGGAAGCGCCTTGAGCTGCGCCACGCGCTGGTACAACCGCTCGCGCTCGGCCTGGCACTCGGCACACTCCTCCACATGCCGGCGCGCCCACACCGAGCCCTCGCCGTCCCGCAACGCGACCAGATCTTCAATCGTGCAATGCATCGTGCAACCCCTCCGTTCAGCTGCCGGCTACGGCCGGCGACAACAGGCGCCGCAGGCGCGCATGCGCCCGGGCCAGCTGCGACTTCGAAAAACTCACCGTGCGACCCATCCGCTCCGCGATCTCCTCGTGCGTAAACCCTTCGACGTCGTGCAGCCACACCACCGCGCGGGACGTCGCCGATAACTGCTCCAGCGCGCGCTCGAGGTCGATCCCTGCCGCCACGCTCGGCGGCGGTGCACCGGCTGCCTCGTCTATCAGCTCATCGGTCGCGCGCAGCTTCTCGGCGCGCAGCCGCATCAGCGCTTTCGACGCGGCGATCTGGCGAACCCAGCCCCAGAGATGCCCTTCACCGCGGTACTGGCCGATGCTCTTCACCACCTCGAGAAACGTCTCCTGCAGCACGTCCTCCGCGTCTTCCGGCGTGCGGCAAATGCGCCGCGCGAGGTGGTAGACCGGCGTCTCGAAGGCGCGGTACAGCGCTTCCAGAGCCTCGAGATCTCCGGTCTTCGCGCGCGCTACCAGGATGTCGGGGACGGACAAGGAGAGCGTCATCGGTCGTTTGTTAAGATGCGGTGATGGTGGGGATGGTCGCACGTCGGGACCAGCGTCCGGACGCGGCGGTTCCTGGTGCATCGGGCCACTACGCGTCCGGCGCGTAAATGGTTGCAGCCTTGTATCTTGCCCCCATGCCCACGGCTGAAGTAAAGACCTGGCTGCACCACTATCAGGACGAGTCGGACGCTGCCTTCCTTTATGGAGTGCTGGCGAGCGTCGAACCCGACTCGAAGAAGAAAACTACCTACGCCAAGCTGGCGGACGTCGAGCGGCGCCACACCGAGCTGTGGTCGAAGCTGCTGCGCGATCACGGCCACCCGCTCCCCGGCGCCGCCGCAGACCCGTCGCTCAATGCGCGCGTCATGGCGTGGCTCGGCAAGCGACTCGGCCCCCGCTATCTCCTGCCGCTGTTGTTGCGGGAAGAAGGGCGGGAAGTCAAAGGCTACATCGACCTGCACCGCGACTCGTCGGGGGACGCGCGCGCCGTGTCGCTCACCCTCGCCAAGGAGTCGGCGGAGCACGCGGGCACGCTCGCCGAGCTCGCCGGGAAGGGAGCCGAGCCGTGGCATCAAACCGGGTCGGGCGGTTTCCTGCGCAACGTCGTGTACGGATTCAACGACGGGCTCACGGCGAATTTCGGCCTCGTGGCGGGAGTGATCGGCGCCGCGGCGTCGGCGCACGTGGTGTTGATCTCGGGCGTATCGGGTCTCTTCGCCGACGCGCTCTCGATGGGCGCCTCGGGGTACCTCGCGGCGAAGAGCGAGCAGGAAGTGTACGCCCACGAGATCGCGATGGAGCGCGAAGAGATCCAGCTGATGCCCGAGGTCGAGGCGGATGAGCTGGCGCTGATCTACGAGGCGCGAGGGATCGAGTCCGACCGTGCGCGCTCGATGGCGGCGCAGGTGATGCGCGACCCCGTCCGCGCGCTGGAAGAGAGCGTGCGCGAGGAGCTGAAGATCGGCGAGGCGCGCTCGACGCCGCTGAAGGAGGGGTGGGTGACGGGCGTGGCGACGGCGGTGGGCGCCTTCATTCCCGTGGCGCCTTTCCTCGTGTTGTCGGGCCGGGCGGCGGTGTGGGTGGCGTTCGGCATCGCGATGGCGTCGCACTTCGCCGTCGGCGGGGCGCGCAGCTTCTTCACCGGCCGCAGCATCTTCCGGAGCGGCATCGACATGTTCGTGGTGGGAGTCGGCGTCGCAGCTGTCGGTTATGTAGTTGGGGACGTCATTGCTAAACTGCTGTAAGACAAATGTAGAATGTTCAATGTAGAATGTTCAAAGTAGATCGGAAATTCTACATTGAGCATTGGACACTCTACATTCTACATTCGTCGTTTAGACGACTAGATTCACCAGCCGATCCTGCACGTAGATCACTTTCTTCACCTTGTTCCCATTCACGAACTTCTTGACCCCTTCTTCCTTCAGGGCACGGGTCACCACGTCGTCCTGCGACGCCCCGCGCGGCAGCTGTAGCCGTCCTCGCAGTTTGCCGTTGACCTGAATGGCGATTTCGACTTCCCCCGCTCGGGCGACCGTCTCGTCGTACTCCGGCCAGCGCTCGTCGAACACGCTGCGCCCGGAGCCGCCCAGCAGGATCCAGAGCTCCTCTGCGAGATGCGGGGCGTAGGGCGACAACAGCAACACGAGCGGCCGCAGGGCCTCGCGGCTCCCCGCGTCGCGCTCGCGCACGAGATTGATGTACTCCATCATCGCCGCGATCGCGGTGTTGTAATCGAGCGAGCCGGTGTCGGCCGTCACCTTACGGATCGTCTGATGCAGCTTGGTGACGACCTCGGGTGGCGCCGCCCGGTCGGGCCCGGCCGTCGCTTCGTGGGCCAGCGTCCACACCTTGTCGAGAAAGCGGCGGATGCCCGTGATCCCGGTGTCGCGGAAGTCGCCGCCCTCCTGGAACGGCCCCAGGAACATCAGGTACATCCGGAACGTGTCGGCGCCCCACTGCTGGATGTAGGCGTCGGGAACGACGACGTTGCCGCGCGACTTCGACATCTTGGAGCCGTCCTTCACGATCAACCCGTGCGCCCGCAGCTTGGGGAACGGCTCCTCGAACTCGACGTGCCCGAAATCCTTGAGCACCATCGTGATGAATCGCGAATACAAGAGGTGCAACACGGCGTGCTCGTTGCCGCCGATGTAGGTCGTCACCGGGAGCCACGTTTTGGTGCGTGTCGGGTCGAACGGCCGGTCGGAGAACTCGGTCGACGGGTAGCGCAGGTAGTACCACGACGAATCGAGGAACGTGTCGGAGACGTCGGTCTCGCGGCGCCCCGCCTTGCCGCACGACGGGCACGGCACGTTGTACCACTCGGTGTGGCGCGCCAGCGGTGAGATGCCGGAATCGTCGGGGCGGAAGTCTTCGATGAGTGGCAGCTCGACCGGCAGATCCTGTTCGGGGACCGCCACCGGCCCGCAGGCATCGCAATAGATGATCGGGATCGGCGGACCCCAGTAGCGCTGCCGCGAGATGCACCAGTCGTGCAGGCGGTACTGCACCTTGCTCGACCCCACGCCGCGCGTGGCGAGCCAGGCGACGATCCGCCGTCCGCCTTCGCGGCACCCGAGGCCGTCGAATTGCTGCGAATTGACGAGCACGCCCTCCTCGGAAATGACGGGGAGCTGCTCGCCCTCCACGCGCACCACCTCGAGAATCGGCAGCTTGAACTGCGTCGCGAATTCGTGGTCGCGGGTGTCGTGTCCCGGCACCGCCATGATGGCGCCGGTGCCGTACTCCATCAGCACGTAGTCGGCGATCCAGATCGGGATCGCTTCGTCTGTGGCGGGATTCTTGGCGTAGCTGCCGAGGAACACACCGGTCTTCTTTTTTTCGCCGACACGGCGCGCCACGACGTCGCGGCTCTGGACTTCGCGCTGGTAGGCGCGCACCGCCGGGCGCTGCTCGGCGGCCGTGAGCTCATCCACCAAGGGGTGCTCGGGGGCGAGGACCAGGTAGGTCGCGCCGAACAGCGTATCGGGACGCGTCGTAAACACCGTGATCGCCTGCCCCGCGGGCGTCCGGAACACGAGCTCGGCGCCTTCACTGCGGCCGATCCAGTTGCGCTGCAGCGCGACCGTCGACTCCGACCAGTCGAGCTGCTCGAGATTATCGAGCAGGCGACCCGCGTAGTCGGTGATGCGAAAGAACCACTGATCGAGTGAGCGCTGCTCCACCGCCGTGCCGCAGCGCTCGCAGTGGCCGTTGATGACCTGCTCGTTGGCGAGCACGGTTTTGTCCTTGGGGCACCAGTTCACCGCCGCCCGCTTGCGATACGCGAGCCCCGCCTTGAAGAGCTGCAAAAAGAGCCATTGCGTCCAGCGGTAGTAGCCGGGATCGGTGGTGGACAGCTCGTGGCGCCAATCGAACATCCCGCCCATGCGGTGCAGCTGCCGGCGGAAGGTGGCGATGTTCTCCGGAATGAGCCTCGCGGGGTTGATCCCTCGCGACAGCGCGTAGTTCTCGGAATGGATCCCGAATGCGTCGTAGCCGATCGGCTCGAACACGGTATTGCCCACGAGCCGCTGGAAGCGGCCGTGAATGTCGGCACCCGTGAACGCGAACATGTTCCCCACGTGCAGGCCCTCGGCCGACGGATAGGGGAACATCATCAGGTTGTAGAACGGCCGCGCGGGACGGTCGAGGTCGGGCTCGTTGGTGCGGCGCTCGGCCCAGCGGGCCTGCCACGCGGCTTCGATCGCCGCAGGATCGTACATCGGGACATCACGCATATCGCGGGAAGCTACACAGACTTGCCCGCTCGTGTCACGCGTCATAGCTTGGCCTCGTCCATCCATGGCGACGCGTTCGTTCCATCTCAGTCGTCGGTTCCTGTTCGCGGGTATCGTCATCGCCGGCGCGCTCACCTCGGTGCTGGGCCTGGGTGTAGGACGCGGCGCCCGCGCGGCGCTCCAGGACGTCGCCAACCATCACGCCGCCGAGGCTGCCCGCACCGCCGCTTCGCTCACCGACGCCTACCTGCGCGAGCTGCGCCTGACGGCGGAGATGCTGTCGCGCCTCCCGGCGATCGTCGACGGCGCGCGCACGGCGAGCCAGACCGTGACCGAGCGGCGGCTCGACCAGCTCACCATCCCCGATGCCGAGCGCCAGTTCGCCGCGACGCGCAAGCTGGGGGGCGACCCGGCACTCGAGGCCTACCTGCGCAGCCTCCCAGCGCAGTCCGAGCTGGTGGAAATCTTCTTCACCGAATCCCACGGCTACGTCGTGCTCAGCTCCGACCGGACCTCCGACTTCGCCCAGCAGGACGAGGAGTGGTGGCAGGTCGCCATGCGTGACGGCAGCTACCAGAGCCCGGTGCACTACGATTCCTCGGCCCGGGCGCTGGCGATGGAATACGACCTGGCGATTCGTCCCGCGGCAAACGCCCGTCCGCTCGGCGTGTTGAAGACCTCCTTCGGGCTCGATTCGTTGCGCGGACTGGTGCACGCCGCCGAGCCCGAAGACACCGGTGCGGTGCAGCTGGTCGATGAGCTGGGCCGCGTGCTCACTTCGACGACGCTGGAGCGTCTTCCCGAAAGCGAGCGTCCCAATCCCGGCCAGGGGGTCGGCACCACCATCGTGCGCGGCGCGAACGGGGACGACCTGGTGGCGTCGGTTCCGGTGAACGGCGGGCACTGGCACGCAGTGTACCGCCGGCCCATCGCCCGGGCCTATGCGTCGGCGAAAAACTCCGAGCGCGCGACCTGGGCCGGCGCCCTGGGGTTGCTGGGATTGACCGTCGGCCTGCTGCTCTTTTTCGGACGCTGGATCGATCGCCAGATCACGGCGCCGGTGCGGGCCGCCGCGGCCGTCACGCAGCAGGTCGCAAGCGGCGATCTGGCGCTCAGTCTTTCCGCCCCGCGCGGCGGATCGGAAGTGATGCAGAACCTGATGGGATCGGTGCAGACGATGGTCGAAGCGCTGCGCCGCCTCGTCGGCGCGATCCGCACGTCGGCTGACGAGTCCGCCGCGATGGCCGCCGAGATCTCCGCCGCGACCGAGCAGATGAGCGCCTCGACCCAGGAGATGACGTCGACGACGCAGGACCTCACGCGCCGCGCCGCGGAGCAGGCGCAGCTGGTGCGCGCATCCGCCGATGACGCGAGCCGCATCCTCCACATCGCGAGCGCCTTGGCGATGGGATCCGAGGACTCGGTACGGCGCAACGCAGATCTGTCGAAGCTCGCCCGTCACCACAAGGGCCTGCTCGATCAGAGCATCACCCAGCTCGCCAAACTCGCCAGCGAGATCGAGCACGGCGTTCAGGAAGCGGAAGCGCTCGCCGCGTCGTCGGCGCAGATCCAGCGCTTCGTGACGCAAGCAAAGACCGTCGCCACCCAGACCAACATGCTGGCCCTCAACGCCGCGATCGAGGCGGCTCGCGCGGGACAGCAGGGTCGCGGCTTCGCGGTCGTGGCGGACGAAGTGCGCAAGCTGGCGTCGGTCGCCGCCGCCGGCGCGACCGAAACGGCCGACACGGTGCGCGGCGTGCTCACCCGCGTGCAGGCGACCCGCGACCGGCTGCAACGTCTCGCCCAGACCGGAGCGGTGGCTCGCGAGGCGGCGCAGACGGCGGCGGCGGGACTCACCAGCGTCACCGGGGAAGCCGAAGCCAACGACGCGTGGAGCCAGGAGATCGCGACCTCGGCGGTCGAAG
>DATLVL010000116.1:0-5789 GCA_035577525.1 Gemmatimonadales bacterium
AGCCAACCGTTTGCCGTCCTGGTGAACGTTCGCGGCGGATCCCAGGTGGTGACCTCGGAACGCATCTCCATCCCGCCGAAGTTGATCTTCACCGCGACAGGCTTCCCGTTGCGCTCTTCGATTTCGGTCGGCACGAACCAGGACGAGATGCCGGGCCCGGTGGCGATGGCCTGCCACACTTCCTCCGGCGTGCCGGGGACCTCGAAGGCGACCTCGAGGGAACGGCGTCCGTTTGCTTCCTGCTTCACGCTCATGCTGACTCCTTGGGCTCGGATGGTGTCGGGAGGGGATGTGCCACGACCACGAGGCGATGTGCGCGGCCGCCGGGGGCGGAGGCATCGTGATACTTCGAAACGAGTTTCGCGATGGCTTCGGTGAGCTCGTGGCTGAACGCCGCCCGGTCCGTCGGCGACCGGAAGCGAATCTCGGAATCCACTGCCAGGGTCGCCAGGCGTTTGCCCGACTCGCTCGCACGACGAACGAGATCGCCTACCTCGCGGACAACCCGGGCGCCCAAGGCGATGAGATAGCTCGCGGACAGTCGATCGACTTCTCGATCCGGATCGACGGCGATGGGGCCCAGGGCGCCCGGCGAAACGACGTAGGAGGCGGCCGTCGCGACCAGCAGGCGTTCCGTCAGCCCGCCCCACTTGCGTTTCTGGGCCAGCCGCACCAGCCCGTGCGCCTCCAGCGCGTTCAGGTGGTAGTTGACCTTTTGCCGAGCCACGCCGACGCGCGTGGCCAGTGTCGCCGCCGAGGCGGGCGCGGCCAGCTCCGAGAGGAGTCGACTCCGCATCGGCTCCAGGGCCACCGTCGCCGCCGCCGGATCATCGATGACTTGGATATCGAGCATGAGGAGATGGTAGCCTTGACAACTATTATTGTCAAGCAGGGCCCTTCCACTTCAAGCAGCCGCAGGCCCAACAGGATTCATGTGCTTGCTAGGCGGCGCCGCCGCAATGCCGCCGGTGACCCAAGTATGGGATCTCGGACAAGTGAAACCGGCCCGTTATTGTGGCGCTGGGGCCTCCGAATTCGGGGACGACCTGACGGAGGCCAATCGAGAGCCGACCCCAGACCACCCCACCTGAGAGCGAATCGATGGTGAACAGACTGACTGATGGGTCGGCAACCATGGGGCGAAGGCGCCTGTGAAACATCATTACGGTGGCCGAGTCGACGGCAAGGGAATCAGTACCCAAAGCCATACTCAACGCATCTGGACACTGAGTCCCGCTCGGTAGGAACTCAGTTACTCGGAGGCTGTCGCCGATTAGGTACACTGTAGTCCAACGCCCACCGGGCCCGGTTGGATTCACGAAAGATGAGAAGCCCCCGCCAGAGCGGTCGTACGACCGAGGTCCGCTGTCGCTGTACACGATCGTGTACTGAGATGAGCTGGCAAACAGGTTGAAGGAGCCGGTCCCGCTCTGGCAGCCGTACGCCAGAGTTGCAATTGCAATCGTGCAGGAACGCAGAGCGGTCATTCGATCTCACTCCTCGATCTGAATCCGCGGTGTGGCGCGCGACCACCGCCCGCTCGACCGCATCCCCTCGGCCGGCAGCGCTACCCGGAATACCGTGCGCCCGGGACGCGACTCCACTTCGATCTCGCCGTCGTGACGCTCGATCGTGCGCCGCGCGATATCGAGCCCCAGCCCTACGCCCTTCCCCACGTCCTTCGTGGAGAAGAACGGATCGAAGATGTGCGCGCGAATCTCGGCCGGGATCCCATGCCCGTCGTCCTCGACCTTCACCACGACCCGACCGCCCTCGCCGCGCGCGCTCACGGCGACCCGGCCCCCCGTCCCCACGGCGTCGAGCGCGTTGTCCACCAGGTTCGACCAGATCTGGTTGAGCTCGGCGGCGACACCCTGCACCGCCGGGAGATTGGGATCGACCTCGGCCGAGAGACTCACGGACTTCGACGCCGCCTTGGACCGCAGGATAGTGATCGTGTCGCGCAAGCCCCGGCCGACGTCCACCGGTTCCGCCACGGGGCTCTTGTCCATCTGCGTGAAGCCCTTGACCGCGGACACGAGTTCGAACACCCGCGCCGCGCCGCGTTCGATCTCCTGCCGCAGACCGCGCAGCGCGCAGCTGCGGGCGATCCAGCGCAGTGATACCTCGAGTGCCGCATCGGGGACGACGCCCGCCAGCCCCTCGAGCACGTCGAGCGACAGTGCGGTCTCCGCCAGCGGCGCCGCCACATCCGCGTCGCCGCCATGGGCCTCGATCCACGCCTCGAGGCGATCCTCGCGGTCTGCCCGCTCGAGGGGTGTCCAGGTCTGCAGTGGCGCGGCCTCACACGCCTGACGCACCGCCTCGAGAGCGGCCATCTGGGCGTCCGACAACCCCAACGCGTACAGCGCGCGTGTCGCTGCCTCCTCCTGATCGAGCAGTTCCCCCAACGCCTGCACGCTGCGCACGATCGCCGACGCCGGATTGTTGAGCTCGTGGGCCAGCCCCGCGGCGAGCTTGCCGAGCGACACCAGCTTCTCGTCGCGCAGCTCGGTCGACGTGAAGTGGCGGGCACGATCGAGCATCACGTGCACCAGAATCGTGGTCAGCTCAGGGCAGGTACGGATCAACTCGGGGAAGTGATCCCGATCGACCATCCAGATCTCCGTCTCTGCTTCGGCGATGCCGTCGCCCATCGCGGTGCTGGTCCGCGAATACGGCAGCATGCCGCTCACCTCACCGCCGCGCCACTCGGCGAGCTTGCGGCGTCCACCCCGTCCCCGGTCCACGTACAGCGCCAGGTGTCCGGTGAGCACTATGAACAGGCCGAAGGAGCCCGGCTCCTGCCCCGTCCGAATGACGAAGCCGCCCGCGGCGTAGCGTCGCAGGTAGCCGTGCGCGGCGACCCACGCGAGCTCCGCGACCGGCGCGCCACCGATCGTCGCGTGCGCTCGGAGTCGCTGGACGATGGTCCCGGCGTCGATGGCCGTCACGACCGTCGACGCACGATCGCTCGGGCCGGTGCTCCTTCGTGCCCGCGCACTTTGATCGGCAGCACGACGAGATCGTAGTCGCCTGCCGGGACATCGCTCAAGTCCAACCCCTCGACGATCGGGATCCCCTTCCCCAGCAGCGTGCGATGCGTGCGCGGCGCCGGCGCACCAAACTGCTCGGCCGAGATGTAGTCGATGCCGACGAGCTTCACGCCGGCGTCGGCGAGCAGCTGCGCCGCGTCGGGCGCGATGTAGGCGAAGTCGCGGTGAAACACCGCCGAGCTCATCCAGTGACGCTCCGTGCTCCGCGTCCGGAACGCTACCCGCTCCGCCCCCTTCCACTGGTGCCGGTTCAGCTCGGCGGCGTCGATCGCCTGCACGCTGTCGGGAATCTGGATCACGCGCACCGGGCCGATGAGGGCATCGAGCGGCACCTTGTCGATCGGCGCCCCGTCGGCCACGAAGTGCATCGGGGCGTCGATGTGCGTGCCGCTGTGCGCGCCCAGCGAGAACATCGACAGGGTGAGCGGGTCGCCGCGCCGCATGTCCTTGAGGAACGTGAACGACATCGGCGCGTCGCCCGCGTACACCGGCGTCGTGGCGGAATCGAGCGTCGCTGTGGCGTCGATCCACTGCGCCACCGGCGGTTCCGCGCGCGCTTGACAGGCGACAGCAGCCAAGGCGATCAACGTGGCGCTGACAGCTGAAAGCTGACAGCTGAGAGCTTTGATTGTCATGTTCCAGATCTCCCAGATTAGATGAGCGCGCTCAGCGCCAGCGTCAGCAGCAACCCCGTCACTCCGATGATCGTTTCGAGCGCGGTCCACGTGGCCAGCGTCTGCTGCACCGTCATGTTGAAATATTCCTTGATCAGCCAGAAGCCGGAGTCGTTTACGTGCGACAACATCAACGACCCGGCCCCGGTCGCCAGCACCAGGAGCTCGGGACTGGTGTGCCCCGTCGCCGCGGCGATCGGCGCTACGATCCCCGACGCCGTCGTCATCGCCACCGTCGCCGAGCCCGTGGCGACCCGCACCAGGCAGGCGACGACCCACGCCAGCAGCAGCGGTGAAACCTGCGCGCGAATCGCTACGTCCGCGATGGCTTTGCCCACGCCACTCTCGATCAACACGCGATTGAACCCGCCGCCGGCCCCGATGATGAGTAAAATGGCGGCCGTCGGCGCGAGACAGTCGTTCGCCAGGGACAGGATCCTGGCGCCGCTCATGCCCCGCGCGATCCCCAGCGCCCAGAATGAGAACAGCAGGCTGAGGAGCAGCGCCACGATCGGATGCCCCAGGACATCGAGCGTCGTGCGCACGGCGCTGCCCGGAGCAAGGGCCACGTCCGCCGCGCTCGCGGCGAGCATCAGCATGACGGGAACGAGCACCGTGAACAGCGACAGCCCGAAGCCGGGGAGGGAAGCATCCGCCGCGCTCGACACGTCTCCTTCGAGCTGCTGCGCCATCGGATTGTGCGCCGGCAGCGTGATGCGCGGCGCGATCCACGCGGCGAAGATCGGACCGGCGAGTGCCGCGGTCGGCAACCCCACGAGAATGGCGTAGAAGATGGTGCGCCCCAGGTCGGCGCCCAGTGCGGTCACCGCGAGCATCGCCGCGGGATGCGGCGGCACCATGCCGTGCACGACCGAGAGCCCCGCCACGAGCGGCAACCCGACCTTGATGAGGGAGGTCCCGGTGCGGCGCGCGATCGTGAACACGAGGGGGATCAGCAGCACGAAGCCGACCTGAAAGAACACGGGGATGCCGACGATGAACGCGACGAACATGATCGCCCAGTGCACGCGGCGCTCGCCGAACAACGCGATCAGCGTCGTGGCAATGCGCGCGGCCCCGCCCGACTCGGCCATCATCTTTCCCAGCATCGTCCCCAGCCCGACGACGACGGCGATCGAGCCGAGCGTCGCGCCCACGCCATCCTGAAACGCTTTCACGAGAGCGCCGGGGGCCATCCCCGCCGCCGCGCCCATCCCGAGGGAGACGGTGACGAGCGCGACGAAAGGATGGACCTTGAACCGCGCGATCAGGAGGATCAGCGTGACGACGGCGAGGAGGGCGTAGACCAGGGTCACGCGGCGAGTCGCTCCACGATGCGCGCCACGATCGCCGGCGGCGAGTCGGCGACATCGAATGTCCACGCATGCTCGTCCACGCCGGGAACTTCGAGCGTCGCGAGCTGGCTGTCGAGGAGGCTCGCCGGCATGTAGTGCCCCACCCGTTGTCCCATGCGCTCCCGGATGACGGCGGCGTCACCCGTCAGATGCACGAACCGCAGCTCGCTGTCGGCGGCGCGCAACAGGTCGCGATAGGCGCGCTTCAGCGCGGAGCACGCAACGACGAGCCCGCTGCTCATCCGCCGCGCCTCGGAAATCTGATCGGCGATGGCGCGTAGCCAGCCGCGGCGATCGTCGTCGCTGAGGGGAATTCCCTGCGCCATGCGGCGCACGTTCTCAGGCGGGTGCAGCGCGTCGCCTTCGAGAAACGGCACAGCGAGCGCGTCCGCAAGCAGCGTTCCGACGACGGTCTTGCCGGCGCCCGACACGCCCATCACGCAGACGCGACTCGCCGTTGTCATGGCGCGTCATCATACGTGAAATCAGAGAGTCTGCCACCTCTTCCAGGCTGTCTGTCCACGCGTCATCGGTTATCGGTCATCGGTAACAACACCTACCGACAACCGACGACCGATGACGCCTTATTTCTCGTTGGGGGTAGACATCCTACATCCATAGATGTAGATATCCTACACCCTATGAACGAACCGCGCGGACTCTCTCGCATCGAGCTGCTCCAGGGCACGCTCGACCTGATCATC